>NZ_LYRQ01000021.1:0-62718 GCF_001661605.1 Pseudoalteromonas sp. MQS005
TTCCTGAAGCGAGGCGCCTAGCCCCAAGGTCTTCAGTTTCGAGGTGACGGGCTCGACCTCGCCGTCATGCACGACTTTCAGCCGGCGGTTCGACAAGTCGAAGGACAGTGCCCGAATCCCCTCAACGCCGTTCAGGGCCAGGCGAATCATGCGCTCTTCTGATGGACAGTCCATCTTCGGCACGGCATAAACACTGACCCATTCCCCCGACGCATCGGAGGAGGCCTGCATATCGGTATCCGCCGCAGGCCTTGCATGGTCGCCACAGGGGCCTCCGCAGTTTTTACTCATGATATGACTCCACTTGAATGTGATCGGGTTTTCATTTAAAACTATATAGTAGCTATAATGTCAATAGCGTAGAGAATCCGTTGCGGAGGAACCCGATGCGTATTGGTCAGTTGGCACAGTCAGTAGGGGTAGATACACAGACGATCCGCTTCTACGAACGGCAGGGCTTGTTGCCGCCGCCTGGTCGGCAGGAGAACGGTTACCGTGTCTATACCGAGAAACACGTTGAGCGGCTGGCCTTTATTCGTCGCTGCCGCATCCTGGATCTGTCACTGGCAGAAATTCACGAACTAAAGCGCTATCAGGACGACCCTCATCAGTCCTGTACCGCTGTCAATGCCTTGCTCGATGATCACATCTCTCATGTGCGCTCGCAGATAACCGCTCTACAGGCGCTTGAGAAACAACTCGTTTCACTAAGAGCGCGTTGCAACGATGACCGGGAAGTTAAGGCGTGTGGGGTTCTTGCTGGAATTAGCGAAGGAAACATGCACCAGCAGTAGGTGAAGCATCAACCAGATAATCCGATGAGATGCCGGTCTGTCTCACTCTCATGCAAAGGTAAGATCAACCATTTAATCCGCTTACCCAGTCTTCGCATTCAACTTTTTCAAAAGTCATTCCGTCAAATTCTGCCTGAAATTTCTCATTCAGAGGCTGCCAGTTTGGCGACATGACTTCATTAATAGGCCGAGGGTGACTTAATGTATAGGTTAAAAAACCCACCAAAATCTCTCTCGAAATCCCTTCACTGCCAAGTAACATACGCACATCAAATAAGTCGCGAGGATGTTGGCGATCCATTGCAGCACACAATTTTCCACCATACAGATCGGGAAGACTGACTACCTGAATCTCAGCATAACCAAACTCGTCTTCAACAGACTCTTGAACTGGCATTATTTCTGCACTATGCAATGTACCTCTGGCGACGGGCGACACTTCAATTTTGATCGTCGCAACCGGACTTGATACAACGATTCTCAGTTCATCAGCTTTATTATCCTGAAATGCCGCTCTGATATCTGGTTGAGTATTGATTCTGTCTGTAATGCGCTGCAATGCAGCCCTGACATTAATCAAAGCCTCATCTCTTGGTTCAAGTGGAAGATAAGCAAGATCAATATCTACAGGTAGCCGAGGAAAATCTCTCACAAATAAATTAATGGCGGTGCCACCTTTAAGTGCAAAAACCGTCTCTGTTGCTACCACAGGAAGCATTCTTATGAGCAAGGAAACCTGTTTGTAATATGGGCTATCTTTATCCATTATGTTGTTCACCTTTTTTGACGCTTAATATCTCTGGCACTGTGATTTGATATCGCTCATCAAAACGTCCTTTTTCGACAACCTGCCGCTTTCCTGCCCCCAATTTAATTCTTGTTTCATCTATTCGATTGACCCACTGGTGATCGTAGTATCGACCCAGAAATAGAAATATTCGGTTTGCCTGAACAGAGCTGCTTCGTTCAAGAATATCTTGTACTTTTCTAGGGCTAAGATTGACTAAACCCTGAAATAATTCTGCGACATGCTCAAATGAAATCAGCTTTCCAATCGCATCTACCACTTCATAGGCAGCAAGTTCTGCACAGCTGACAGTGAGCTCTTTCTCTTTAACCGTGATCCTTTTCAAATCCTTCTCGGGATTCACTTCAAGCTTATGGTTTCCGCAGTAAAACCAATTCTGATAAGGGAATTCACGAAACCATTTCGGTAAGGACGACTTGTTTTTAACGCAAATCCAAACTTGCTCTTTGTTCAGCTGCAAATAGTGACTCAGTCCTTGGTGAGTTAAGCTGCTCAATCCAGCCAAATGAACTGGAACGCCCAATTGCACATCCAATGCTTGAATGGCATCAACCCAAGTTGGCTTTATATCGCCCTGCGCATTTGGACGATAGTACACACCAGAACTAAGCTTCTTCAGCCAACCGTTCTGCGTGTACTTTTGAGCCAGGGAGTAGCTCACGCCGTTTTCAGTCAGCCATTGCTGAAGTACTAGCGCACCAGGAGAAGTATGAGCAACAAGCCAGTTTATTTTAGATGACATTTTAACACCCAAGGTATGAATATCACGAACAGTATAAACCATATAGTTTATTACGATAGGAATTTTAACACCTTAGGTATTAATATACCAAATACTGTAAACCAAGTTCGTTAATGTGGCGTCGCTGAAATGAAAAGGTCTACACAACATCACCAATAACCCGATGTTGTGTAGACCTAAGTTTGATTGCCTTAAGTGAACTGCCTAATATGGCTCACATTCAGGTGCCCAGTAAGACGACGCTGATTGCTGGAACTGTTGTGCCAATGACTTCTTGAGTGCTGGCAACAACAGGTAAAGTTGCAGACATAACACTTTCAACGACTGTTGGTGTGTTGTAGAGACCCATACCGCCACCAATGCCCAAGGCAAAAGCCATCAAGCTTTGGCGAGCGATACCGCCCACAATACCCACCAGAACCATGGCTCCCGCTACGATCCGTCCCAAAGTACCTTGGGTCCAATCTTTTAGGGTATCCCACACATCAGTGAAAGCATCACCACCGGTGCCCGCAAATGAGGGCTCCGAAATCATTAACGCCATCAAACCAAGCGCACCAATGGTCATTAGGCGCTGAGTCTGAATGCTGCGAACTGCATTTGTCATTCGTTAGTTTCTCCGTAGATACTCAAGTTATCGCGCTTACCATCAGCTCCCGCTGAGGCTGAATCGCTTTGAGTCTGAAGTGGACGTAGCACAGGCGAAACCGTTCGAGGTGCTGACACCCCAATATCCCACCGGCGCGGTTCAATTTCGGTAAACACGTAGCTGGATAAATTCAGATCCCCACGGTCATCCTCCCAAGGCGCAATCCAAATCCGCATCACCCTTGAAGGAATGCGAATAGGTGCAGATTGCTGCGTCTCAGGTAATGCTGGATGGCTCAGCAGTCCTGTCTCTAAATCAGATTGTGAATACCCAGAGGGAGCACCCATTCGAGTCGCCACAGCATCAATCGTCTTGGGTGCAGCGCCATTACTGGTAAGCTCATAGACTTCACGAGCGGATAAACAGCGCACACCGTCAGGCATACCTGGGCATCCATATTCACTACTCCCGAGACCCAATGAACTACAGCCAGACAATAAGGTTGAGCCGACTGCCAATAAAAGTAATCCAGCTTTAGACCACTGTTTTGACTGGTGCTTTGGGTTGTTCTGCATTGATGTCGTCATGGTTAACTCTCCTCTGGATACACATCTTATTGTCTGAAACGGACTTCGATCGGTTAGCAACATGCAGGATTTTTTCATCTTCTTGCACCTCCCCCTTGCGAAGCGGCCAATGACAACGAGGCCCCACGAGTGACTATGACTTCAATTTTCCTTGCAGCGTCTACCTCTATGACTGGGAACATATTTTCTGCCATGTCCAAATAGAACTTGGCCACTCGATCCAATGCTTTACCAGTGCCTTTAATTGCAGCGCCTTGTAATGCTTCTTGGCTCATGACTTGCTGGTACAACTGAGTATCACCGGCATTACCCGTCTGAATCGTCGGAACAGGATTCACATCAAATGCGCCTGCCAAGCCCTGAAGGAATCCGGCCATCATCGATTTGGCCACCAGCTGGCCTTGTTTCGACACTAATCGGCCACGAATACCGGCTTTGCCGTCTTCACCCACGGCATAAGAATCCAGTCGCGTTTCAATGACGCCACCATCTTCTCTCACACATGAAATGGTCTCGCCTCGCAAATAAGCACGCTCAGAGCTCAAATCACCGTAACCTGCGGCGATCAAGAAACACTCTTTGATATCCGCTCTAAATCGGTTGGGTAAAATGGCTTCCTTTTGAATCCTCAGCAATGCAGGAAAAGGCTCTCGTCTTGCGGACTCGTGAGTCGGTGCATCCAAACCGGTGATCAAAGTACCTGAGATGATGCTGCCCGCCGGTAGATACAAAGGCGGCGCTTCTTGCACAACAACCTCTGGTTCAGCAACCACTTCAGGCTCAATCATACGAATCGTGATTGGCGGCAATGGAACATCTCGTGCTCGTGTACCTTGGCCATTGGCTGGCTGCTGATAGAGCGGATCAGGCAGCGGCGCATTGGCAAAATAGTCGTCTGGGTTAGACGGCAGAGGCTTTTCGTCTTTGGGTAATTCCATGGCAGATAAAGGCACTTCAAAGCGGCTATTTGTGCCTTCAACTGCTGCATCACCTCCAGCGCGAACATCATCAAGTTCCGCTCTAAGGCGGGCCAGCTCCGCATTGACCTCACTTGGTATAGAAGGCGAACCTGGGCTTAGCCGCCCTGAATCGACGTCACGACGCAAGCGCTCAACTTCACGACGTAACTGTTCATTGCGCTCACTGAGTAGTTTTACGTTTGCAGCCAAACTATCGACCCCAACATCGCGAGTATTGGTATCCGTTAGAATGTGCCGGATCGTTTCCTGCCGGTTCCGATTGCTTGAGCCATCGTCAGGATTAGGTGAAAACACCATCACCATAAGGATGAGACCACCAGCAATACCAGCAACCGATAGGCCACGCTTCATGTTCGGGCTCATTTGTTCCCATTGTGCTTTCATCGTTATTCACCTCCCACAAGAAGTGAAGGTCGCTGACTTTCCACCGCTTCTTCACGATGATTGCGAACAACTACATACAACTCAGTCTTTTCACCCGGCAACAAGATATTGCGCGGCCAGTAGGCGCTTGCCACTATATCTGGTGCATGACAGGCTATTTCACTGGCTTCTATCGGTTCATCGGCAAAGCTTTCAACCAGTCCTACATAGACGGTGAAGTAATGTCCCGTCACAATTTGCCCCTGCTTAAAACCAAACTTTAAGCCTGGCTGAAAACATTTAGGGCTTATGTCAGTTTGGACAGCCAAACGGATGTCATAGCCTTGTGGCAACTCATTTAATGCAAGGCGTCTGAGTAAGTCTCGTAGGTTATCAACGTATGGCTGAGCTGTTTCCCAAGTGGCGGCTTTGCGGTTCACGACGCCCTTAATAGGCCACTGCTGACCATCAATAGCTAAGGTAATTTCACGCGGTGGAATACGACGAGGCACTAAGGTGACAGATAATGCGGGCGCTTCCTGACCAGGCGGAGTGATGTAAAGTGAAACCGGTGATTCTTTGTCCGTGGCTACATATACAACATTCCCCTTGATTTGCGTCTGAGCATCACTGGTTGTTCTCACCTTAGGCGATTCAAACGGCGTCACAATTCGATTCAGATGACCAAGTGCTACAGGGATCAGTTCATTAACCCCCGGTGTCATCAGTAGCGTTGTTGGCGTATCCGCTGCAACCGAATTGCTTTGAACCGGTGGATTTGCAGTAGCAGACTGCTTCATCACACTAGCTGGCACAATCGGCAATTCCACGTCTGCATACGACGCTTGTGATAACAGAACGCCACTCAAGCTCATTGCGATTAAACTTGGTGTCATCCATCGACTAATTTTGGTTCGCATCATTCACCCTCCGGTTTTGCTCTTGGGTCAACTTTTCACGAACTCGCTTCGTTCTAGCTTGCCCCTCATACGTATCCATCCAGCTAAGTTTTGGACGGTATTGCTCAATGTCGATATCAAACTCATAGGTGCGAGTTTGGCGCTGCTCATCTCCAGATGGTCCAGAGACCAAGGAATAACCGGTCACAAAGACATGGCCGGTTTCATACTCATACTCCACTTGTCTGGGTTGGAATTTGAGCGTGACTCGGTCTTCACGGATCTGTCTTGCCTGAATCTCCAGTGCATCGACCACTTGCTGGTACACCGCAGGTGAAAGTAGCGGCTCGATAGCAACCCGGATAAAGGACACATTGCCCGGCGTCACGTTGCCCATAAGCTCAGCCAGGTAGAGTCCCCAAGATTCCAGGTAAGGCTGACTGGCCTGGTTTCGTGACACTTCAGCCGTTTCAGACAAGGTTGGTGGTTGAATGGCCACCACGGTATTGCGAGAAAATGCCGCTACCGCAAGCAGCAAGTTAGATAGCACCAGCACCGCAATCAGGAACCGTTGCCATCGGTTCTCTAATTGCGTGCCTTGCCATGATTTTAAAAACACGTCGAACTTCACGGCAGATAGCTCCTGATAAATGGGTTAGGGATTGTCTTGGCTTTGGTTGGCAACAGCCCGGCCCAGTAGATGGCGTGAAGAATAAAACCATCTGGGCGACCATCACGAAAACGCCGATAGAGCTTGGTTGTCACCAACCCCAACAGGCATAAAACCAAGGCATTACCGGTAAAAATGCCGATCACTAGCCCCAACAGAATGGGAGCCATCTCATCGGCACTCCAAAGCAGGAAGTGCGGCGGGTCATCGATATAGGATGGAATATTCACAGGTTCCATAGTCACTCCTCGTTGTTTGAATTGAGAAGTGAAGGATGCCTTGGGATTGGTAGGTTCAGTGGTCAGCTAGATGCCGAATTCTTGAAGGTTTTGAGGGTTCTACTCAGACAAGACGGTTAAGTTCTAGACAAACCGCGCAACCAAAGTTATCATTTACGATAACTTAAGTTAAGGATACCCATGAGCTGGAAGATCGACTTTTACGATGGCGTTGAGGAGCAGATCCTCGATATGCCTCCAAAAATACAAGCTCGCATGATTAAGCTTTTAGAGCTGATGGAAAAGCATGGTGCAAACTTGGGGCCTCCTCATACTGAGTCTATGGGCGATGGGTTATTTGAAATCCGCGCCAAAGCTCAAGAAGGTATTGGTAGAGGCTTATTTTGCTACTTAAAAGGGAAGCACATTTATGTGTTACACGCTTTTGTAAAAAAATCTCAAAAGACGCCCAAAAATGAGCTTAATCTTGCCAGAGATAGACAAAAAGAGGTTCAAAAATCATGAGTCTGCAAAAACTGAAACAACGTGCTTTAGCCAATGCTGATGTTAAGAATGAGTACGATAAGCTTGAGAGTGAGTTCAGCTTTATTGACCAATTGCTTACCATGAGAACAAAGGCAGGACTTACTCAAGAACAAGTTGCTGAAAGAATGCATACCCAAAAGAGTAACGTCAGTCGTTTAGAAAAAGGTAATGCCAATCCAAGTTGGTCAACTCTTCTAAAATATGCTCACGCATGTGGCTTTGAATTAACACTCAAGCCACAAAAAATGAGTTAACGTCATTCATGAGGCCTGATAGGCCTCATATCTTCTTCTGCAAGTGACTTAACGCCAACCCTGCCATCAATGCCAAGCCGATGATCATCGACGGTAGTACCACCGGTGGAATAGCCAGCGGGGCGAACAATCCCATAAACAGCAAGATGACGCCTGAACCCAGGATAATCATGCTGTAGCGGTGAATGATAGGGCTCGAAAAATCAAAGGTTGTCTTCTTAATCTTCCAGGTCATTAAGCCATCCCACAACGCCGGTAACATGAGAATAAGCGCAAAGGGCAACCAGACCATCAGTAAAGCAAATCGAGTGAACACTTGGTACAACACATCAAAAAATGCCTGAATACGGTCTTCTACCCAGACAAACCAAAAGCCTCCCATGTTCTCCATCCCTTTAGAGCGCAGTCGCTGCTCTTCAGTGGGGATTAGAAAATCTCGCACAGATTGCTCCATCTGCGTATCCACAACCCATGATTGATACCAGCGATGGCTAGTTTGACCAATCCAATAGCTTGTTTGTGCGCCCAATTGGTTTTGGATCATCTGCTTCTCTTTACTGATGACCCGGCCAGTCCAATCACCGGGCACTAACACGCCAATGGCAATAATCTCCAGCATCAGTGCCAGACACAGCAGCCAAACCGACTTATGCTTGCTCATGCCAAACATCCTCTTCAACTCGCGCCAGCATGGCTGCAACGGTTGGAGTCATAATCCGGGCTTTAATCACTTGTTGAAGCCGCTTTGTCGATGTATGGCCACTGACATAACGCATATCAATACGTCCTTCAGCCAGATACGCCATCCGATTTGGACGATTACGAATCCAGGAGTAGAAATACACACCATCTACGGCGGCCCACTCGAAATGGTCAGGATCACGCAGGCGAATCCCCGTTAAAGCACTGGCGGCAGTCCAGGTCAGTGCCTCAATGAAATGCCAAAGGCGTACACTATCATCATCACAACTGACTTCTTCATAACTGCCCAAACCATTACACAGACACAAATCAAAGATGGAATGGCCATCTAACGTGAACGCATCCGTTAAGTAGTCCGCCAAGCAATACACCGAGGCCAAAGCATGAGGCCAGTCGGTTTCAAGCAGTCCTAAGGTTTCCTTGAACTGGGGGTTATGTTGCTGCCACTGAGCGAGCATTTCTTTACTGGTAAGTGTTGTCATTTTCAGACAGACAGAATGATGCATACAGACTCCTTATGCTGCCTGTGTAGAGCTGGTTAAAATAGGAATGCGGCCTTTGATCACGCGGCCACCTGAAAGCTTGGCGATGTACTCCAGGTTGGGAAGCTGGCCTAATAACTGCGGTGGAAACATATCGCCTTCTTCCTCCATCAAGCGTTCGCCATGATTGCCGGTAAACAACGCGGGGCTGTCCGAGTTGGACGACATACCTTGAGTTTGCATGATGTACTGCAACCGAGTCTTAGGCAGATTGTCGGTAATGTACTGCTGCGTTTCGGCATCCATCACCCGAAGAGCTATCAGGTTGTTGATGTTACCTAACACCTGACGGGCCTTAGCTTCGCTGCCTGTACGAGCTGAAAAATCAGCAAAGGTCTGAGTAGCAATCACACAACGCATTTTTGCGCCACGGCCTTTGTTGAGCAGTTGAATGAAGGGATCGTTGACGACTTCAGCAGCCTCATCGATGAAGATATTTACGGGACGATTTTCAACACCATAGTTATAGCGGTCACCGGCCACAGCCGTGAGATCGGATAAAAGCAACGAACCAATGGCGCTGCCAACCATGGCGTCGGTCAATGAATCCAACCCGATATAGGCCACTTGGGCATTGTTGATAATACGGCCAGAATCCGTAATTAACCGGCTGTCATTCACATCGTTTGCAATCGGTGATAGCAGTGGGCCAAGTTCACTTGAGGTGAGCATATTGAGCACCGGCATCAATGAAGCCACCATCTTGGAATAGTGGGTTCTGTCATGCTCAAACATACTCAATAGCCCTTCCAAATCGGTATTGGCGGCAACGGGCTGAATGCGTTCGTAATAAAAAAGCAGCATCGCCATGGCTTGTTTTGCCAAGGTATTGGCCTTTTCGGTAAAGCGCTTGATCTCCACACTAAAGTTCGGATACACCAGCTCCCCCCAGGCCGTGACGGCTTTTACTACCAAGCCTTCTGGACCGCCTTCCAAGAATCGTCTCAGTGTTTTCAGATCAGGACGCTGTGAAGTAAGCAACAGACCTTGCACTATGTTATTCAGTGCCATTTGGCCAAAGGCTTTAAATGGATCAGCACCGGTTTCAGATGGGATTAATGCCGCAATTCGGCTGGCAATTTCAGTGCCCCGGTTAAAGTTTCTCAGGGGATTAAGACGTACAGAATGCTCTGGAAAACCCGGATGAAAATACACAAAGCGCTCAGGACTACCGGCGGCAATACAGGCTCGCTGCGCATTATCCTTAAGTTCCTTGTCTCCCTTAGGATCAATAATAATCACGGCTTCATTACGCAAAATGGCCTGAGTGATCATCGCATCAAAGCATCGGGTTTTTCCGGCACCGGTTGTGCCGACAATTAAGGTATGGCCTTCTGTGTGTCCAACTGGCTGGTACACATCTTCTTCTTTGGGCTCAACACCATGAATCCAGGTCGAACCCATTTGTTTGCCGTGACCTTGGTTAAGCAAGGTTTTCTTATCCCTTTTTAGAATTTCATAAGCACGTTGGGCATGACGTTGGTCCCACTCAAAGCCATACCCTAACCACAATTCATCAGGATGTTTTGCCATCACCTTTTGTAAATGCGACAGCGCCATAAATGCCAATGGTTTGCCTTTTAGCCCCTTCTGCAACTTATAAAGACGGTAAGCCTCAGGCAGGCGATACAACGCCATGCCCGAGGAAATCCCTGTCATCCACCAAAATGGCTCAGGTGGTAGCTCAGTCAGCATTTCTGCGGCAATCGCCCCAGTGGCCCCAACCAGCCAACCTGCTACTGCCATGGCTTCATAGTTCGTGCGCCAGGGCATCTCATATGCGTTTTCTTTCATTCATGCTCCGCAAAATAACCGTTTACAATCCGCTTAATTTCAAATGGATTAACGTTTAGCGTGAGCGGTAAACAGAACCGTTTCCCCCTCATCAAACTGGCATTGGTCACTGGCCGAGATCCCCCGAAGCAATTGCCCGGCTGGAATGCCATGTGCATTGGCGACTTGGCGTAAGGTTTGAATCGTGACGCGAATACCATCGGCACTATGATCCACGTCTGGGTAATCGCCATCGGTCAGTAAGATGGGCAAATCTTTCACAAAATTAACCATCTGTTGCCGCTGCGCGTGTTTGGGGTCGGTACTTGAGTTCGCATTGGGCGCAATCGGTTTTTGCTTACGCTCCGCTCTTGTGGCGGGCTCTTTTGCTTGGGCATTGGTTATCTTAGTTCGACTCGGACGCTGTGAAGCCTCTTCGTTCTGAATTGCTGCCGCCGGTTCTGCGTCTTGTTTGGGAAGGTCAATCAGTGCAGTAAGCCCTTTAGAAATAGATACTTTCAGCAGTAACCCTTGCTCCTGAACTCCTTCATTTGTAGTCACAGTTCTGGCTTTACGCGTCGGGTTTGCGGGATCTAATTCAAGCCAATCTAATCGACTGAGTTCAGCAAGCAGTTTTCGGGGAGCACACCAATGTCTTACGGCATCGGGATAACGGATCAGAATCTGTTCACCAGCCATAATCAACGCAATGCTGGCCTCTGGAAGCCACGCCAAAGATTCAGGCAGATTCAATGCTTCTTCATCGTGCCTGACTACATTATTTGCGATAGCAGCATCGCTTGAATCGTTTGGCTTTTCATATCCATCACCCGGAACATTTTCAGTTGCCTGGGGGGTACTAACATCACTGGCATGACGAAGTTCATCATCTTGTTCGGACGGTTTTGTCGATGGCGACTTAGCCGAATTGCTATGTTCGATTGATGATGACGCTTCAGACAAGCCTGGCTGCTCTCTGGAACGACTCTGAGGCTCTGCTTGTATTTGCTGTGTTGCTTCCCACTCAGATTTACTAAACAGTCTCACGCTACTTGGTACATTCGAGCTGAACAATAAATCGGCCTCAGATATATGCAGCATGGGTAACCAGATTAGCTTGTCGTCTTTGATCAGCACTTCAGGGGCAAGGCTTTCATATCGCTCATTCGAGGCGGATTTAGTGGCCAATCCTCGCTCAATAAGGATGTCCGCAAGGGTATCGGGATCTCTTGGAATGCCAGGTATCTTGTCTTTGGCCAACAGCTCAATGATGTCCTTAGCCGCGCTTTTCCAAACCAGGTAAAGATTGGTTGATTGATTCGATTTTCGTATCCAAACTCTGGCATCTCGCTGATTGACCAACCATTGGGAACTGGCAAGTAATCGCCTCATGGCATCAAGTAGATAGCGTTCGACTGGGACACCAAGGGCATTGTCGTCAACGGAAATTCGTTGAGCTTTCAGGTCTCGCTGTACACTGGTTTGGTCAGCTTCAATGACCAATTTAGACAGGACATGCTCTGGATCGGTATTGCCAATTGCTTCCAGCATGGCTTGCAAAATTTCAGGGCCAGGTTGTGTTAACCAGGCGAGCAACTCAGGTGTCATCACCCGGTTTAACACCAGAATTGAAAATTGCTCGTGCCGTTTGCACCGTCCGTCGCGCCAGCGAATGAAATAGCGTTCAATGCTGTTATTTGTGGTCCACTGGGATAAGGTTTCTAAAAAAGGGTTCCACTGATAGCGTCCATCTTCGTCTGTGATGGACAAGTCTGAAACGGGCTTACCAATATCATGGAACAAACCGCCAAGAGCCGCTGCAACACGCCACCTTGGTTCCAGCTCTTTTTTCTCAACCGGTGTGCCACTGGCAACAAAGATGATCCCTTCAGCAGCTTGTGCCGCCCAGAAAGCAACTTCCAACGAATGACGTAATAAACCACCAGCGCCACTGTGATGATGATGCTCAGAAGCTGGCAGCAAGTGGACATAAGCAGCCAGATGATCAATGCAGGGTTGAATCAGCCTTTGAAAGTCACGCAGGTTAAAGCCAAGTACCTGGCGCAGTTTGGCAATTAGCTCGTCTTGTGTGGACTGCAAATCCTCGGGTGACGCCGCTGGCAACCCCTTCAGGAATGGCGGGTAGCGTGGAATTTCCGCATCCAGTTGCGATGACAGCTCTGGTAGTGCTTTGGTTTGAAAAAATAGGTTTTTGAACATAGTGAACCTCCGACACGATAGTGTGGAGGTTCATAAACTCACCGGCGGTGAATTAGATGTAAAAGAACCGCATCTATTTGACTAGGAAGTGGCGAAGCAGTTTTGTCTTAATTGAAACTAATTTTGCAAAGGTTTCCAACTTTTAGAAAAGCCAGCGCTTTTCGAAGTTGGCGCATTTGCAGGACGTTTCATTTTCACAGTCATAGGAAATGGGAAATCGACTCCCAACAACAACGCTTCTCCTTGACCCAATACAGGGAGAAAAGATGCTGAACGTTGATCAATAGCACCAACAGCTTTTTTTACAATCTCTTGGTCTAGCTGATTGGTCAACCTATGCACAATAAGTGTACCAATCTGACTTAAAACATCTTCAGGAATGTCACGTGGTCGCTGAGTAGCAATGATGGTATTTAAACCATACTTTCTACCTTCTTTAGCAATATTCCCAAAGGCATCCAACTCAAACCTGTTCGTTTCTTCACCAATTCGCTTATTGAGAAATTGATGAGCTTCATCAATAAATACCAATAGAGGTGCACCATGATTTATTGCACCATGCCTGGCTAAAGATAACAACTTCCTACCAATGGCATTAACAAGTATCTCTCTTGAATTTGCTTCAAATGGAACTTCAGAAAGATCTAATCTCAAAACATTATTACTATTTTTTGGCGAACAAAACTCATCAATCAGAGTAGGTAATGTCTTTAATCTATCGTCGGGATCAATCATCCATTTTAAATTTGGGTTGTTTGAATAGGCTTTAATCCGAGCTATCAGGTTTAAACAGTGGCCAACATCATTATCAGCTCTCCCCCCCCATATAGTAGGGTTAGGATTATTAGAAGTACCGCCAGTAGGCCAAACACACTCATTTACAATCTGGTCGGCAATGTATTTAAACCTCCATGGAGCTGTCTGAATAGAGCTACTCATAGATAATAGAGCGGCTTCGTAAGGTGCCTTTGCTTGACCAGATTTGTTCAAAAGATAATTTGGAGTGATCACAAGGCTATGGTTTTTTTGCTGCCAAAATTGCCACACTATTTTCTGGCTCTCGATAGCTACCTCCAGTTTAGGCGCTTGGCTTTGCGCTGAAGGCCTTAAAAAGGCTCTAATATCTGAGTCTGTAAACTGCCAATGTGGAAAAGTTAACTGATTAAATGGAGTTGCTTTTGCATGATTCCCAACATAGTAACTATCACAGCCAAGTGACTCATATTCCCCCGTGGGGTCAATAATAATTGCTTTTCCTCCGGCCTCAATCACTTGCTCGATGATGTTTGTCATCGAGTAACTTTTACCGCCACCTGTTGCTCCTAAAATAGCGCAATGGCGTGAAAACAATTTCTCAGGGGTTACGTGAACAGTTACGGATTCATCATGCGGAAGTGAAGCTAACGGTAAATGGATTTGGCCAGGTTCCTCATCTTGTTTACCTTCAGCGATTATTGCTACCAGATACGGGTGAGCTGAATATATTTGGCTACCTAATCTCGGATGCTGTTTAATTCCTTTGTAGTTACGACCATTAGCTGGGTTCAAACTCACTAATAATTGAACCAGTCCAATTGGGTGATTTTCGGATGGTTTATCCGCCAAACCGTCAACACTTAATCTCTCTCCACCCTCAATCCACACTTTCACTAAGCGCCCAAGTATCGCTGTTTCACCTATGTCGATGAATACAAATTCATTTACTTCACCAGCGGCTATTCGATTTCCGAATGACCAACTGGGCTCACCAGATCCCGCTTTAGATAAGTTAATGATAAGCTCGGTTGCAGATACGCTAATGACGCTACCAATCCGTCTTGTTGGATCGTACGGGGAAAACCACTTTTTCCGCTCCATGAATAGTCTCCCTTATTTAATACTCGCAGTGATTTTTTCAAATGCTTTGAAGAGTTCGTCCTCGGGAGTTGTTGATCTTCGTTCAGGTAGCAGACTAGAAAACTGTTTAAACGTTGAATCCATTATCGCGATTCTACCATCCCCATGGTCAATAGCTGCCATTAGCAGATTCCTAATTTCATCATTGAATGAACCCGTTACACTGAATGGGTCTTTCGTTGCAACCATCAGCATAAACTCAGGGTTAGTCCTAAGCGCCATAGTCAGCGCATTATTTATATGCTTATCATTAAAACCAAAACCTAGGCACAGTACAGCCGTTTTTGGTTGTTTAACTACTTCCAAAAAAGAAGTCATCATATCTAAGTAAGGAGAATCATAAGATGTCTGATATTTGCTACTGCTTGGATAGATAAAAACAGGTTCACCAATTTTGCTATCAGCACCTAGCTTTCTAACTCTGCCGTTAAATTTTCTCCAGTCCACAGAGCCATGCATCTTATATAGCTGAACCACATTGGATATGTATGCGCCTTCACTGCTCTTAGAGTGCCCACGGTTCACTATGTCATACTTGAACCACATAGGATTAAAAAAAGAGGGGTTAGAAAACTCAAAACCATCAATAACAACAAAACCAGTATTTGATGCAGCGTGCTCAAAAGCCAAGTCATAATTAGTCGTGAAAAGTTTAAGTCGTTGTTGCTGAGCACTCCTTCTACCTACTGCACGCATAAATTTATCATGACTAACCCAGTCTGATTCAGGGATCGATTCAGTAAAGGTAGTTTTAGCTAAAATTATGTTTTTGGCTTGCTCAAGGAACTTACTTACTTGATTAATTCTTTGATTTGAAAGGTTCCCAACGGCTAAAGAGGAATCGCAAAGAGACAATAATAGTTCAATGTCTGGCTTTGCATCTCCATTTGCTTCACGATGTTTTTGAAGGGCATCATAATTTGTTGCCCTCAAAACCAATTGAAAAAGATTCTCATCTGCTTTTTTACAATAGTCCCAAAGGTGCCACATACTTGGAGCGATAGGCGCTTTATTCTGCTGAGAAGGCTTATTAAATGTTAAAGACGTGCCTGAGCCAGCCAGTATGACTAAATTATCAGTATCTAAAACTTTATTGATAAAACGAAAAAATGTGGCCAGCTCGTCATCTAAGTCATCATTAGAAAGATCAATTTCGATTGGCTCTCTCTTCGAAGACGCGGAGTTCCTTTTTATGTCTGATGACAAAAACCTTACTATGTTTTCATTTTCCATTTTTTTAATTCACCTTCCACGTAAAAGACAACCAGCCTAGAAATCAATAAATTTCAGACGCTTGCGCTATTTAACTTCCTTCCTGAACAGCACGTAATAACACTTATATCTGCCCACCAACACCTTTAAACTTCTCAACAAAAGCGGCAATTTTCTGAAAAACCGTTTGCTTCTGGGTTCGGTACTGTGGGTTCAATGGGCTAAGTTTGGGCAGCGCCTCATTAAGTGCAGTGCCATTTTCAGAGGCGTACTCACGTTTGAGTGATGACGCAATATAACGTTTGGCAGCATCGATATTGAGCTTTTCAGAGGCAATAATGGCATCGGCTTCGCGCTTCTGCTCCGCCTGGGCGAATTTGAAGAAAGCGTCGATAATGCTGGCTTTGTCATTGATCTCATCTAGGTTTGTCTGGTTAATAAAATCAACCACCAAGCTCTCTTTCGCTCTATTGCCAAGGCTACCGCGGATCATACGACGAACTTCTTCAATCAAGCCTTCTTTGCTCTTGTTCTTCTTATTGTGATCAAAAATCAGTTCAAGAATGTAATCGAGGTTGATTTCTTGGGATTTAAGCAAATCAATTTCAAAGACCACATCGTCCCAGTCTACCGTTGACTTATCTTTGTCCTGACCTTCTTTATCGCGTCGCAACCAGTCGCGGGTATCGTTATAGGTAGAGCGATAATCTTGAATAGCACGTTCGCTCGGCATATCGATGGTTTGCATTGCCTCGATGTCAGCATCGTCCAGATAGTACTTTGACTTGAACGCTTCAACAGCTTGTTCATCACTGGTATCTAGGCTTTGCAGTGCTTTTAATCCAGCAAACTCATCGTAGTTTTGTAAAATATTTTCTGCTTTGAGGTATTCACCAAATAGCTTGGCAAACTCTTTTTTATCTTGTTCTTTTTCAATATTTTCTGGATTTGGAAAGCGTTCTTGCAGCTCTTTGACGATATCAATAAAACCTCGACGCGCTTGGCCAGTAGCAATATCGTTAAAGCCTTCCATGTATTCTTTATAGCTCTTCTCCAACACCACGTTTTTGGTGTTTTTGTCACCAAACAAGGTGATGGCATCAATGGTTGCCTGTTCCAAGTCACGGAAGGTAACAATATTGCCAAAGGTCTTCGTCGCATCATAAATGCGGTTAGTGCGAGAAAATGCCTGCATCAAGCCGTGATAGCGCAAATTCTTGTCAACAAACAAGGTATTGAGCGTAGGCGCATCAAAGCCCGTTAAAAACATACCAACCACTATGAGCAGATCTATTTCTTGATTCTTCACGCGCTGGGCAAGGTCACGGTAGTAGTTCTGAAAACCATTACTGTCCACGCCATAGTTAGATTTAAACATGGCGTTGTAATCGTTAATCGCGGCGCTCAAAAATTCTTTCGCACTGCTGTTCATGGCACTTACTTCAAAGCTCTCATCTAAAATATCACCAATGGCGTCCTGCTCTTCATTGGCTGCAAATGAGAAGATAGTCGCAATGCGCAGAGGCTTACTTGTGGGTCCATTTTCGGCCTCGGCCTGCAATGTTTTGAAGGTTTCATAGTAGGCTTTCGCTGCATCAACACTACTTACCGCAAACATGGCATTAAACCCTTTGGCACCAGAATAGGCTCGATGTGTTTTCTGGTTAAAATGGCTCAGAATATACTGCGAGATTTCACCAATGCGCATTGGATGTAAGAACGCTTTCTTATTCTCAGCGGCACTAAGCTTCTTATCATCCTGCTCAGTCTCAATGCTCTTAAATTGCGGACGAACATCGTTATAGTCCACTTTGAACTTGAGTACTTTTTCATCACGAATGGCATCGGTGATCACATACGTGTGCAACTGTTGACCAAAAACGTCGCCCGTGGTTTCAGCACCCAAGGCGTTTTCAGGGAAAATGGGCGTACCGGTAAAACCAAACTGGTAGTACTTTTTGAATTTCTTCTTCAGGTTTTTCTGCGCTTCACCGAACTGGCTTCGATGACACTCATCAAAAATAAAAACGACTTGCTTGTTGTATATAGCTAAATCGCTTTCGCTTTTGATTAAGTTGTTGAGCTTTTGGATTGTGGTGACGACAATCTTGTTATCGTCTTTATCCAGGTTACTCTTAAGCCCTGCGGTACTGTCTGAACCGTTCACACTATCAGGCGAGAAGCGCTGATACTCTTTCATCGTCTGATAGTCGAGGTCTTTTCTGTCCACCACAAAAAATACTTTATCGATGCAGTCTAAATCGGTGGCCAAACGTGCCGCTTTAAAGCTGGTGAGTGTTTTGCCTGAACCCGTGGTGTGCCAAATGTAGCCACCGCTCTCTGGCTTAGCCCAGTCTTTAGCGTTAAACGCGCTCTTTATCTTCCATAAAATGCGCTCAGTGGCCGCAATCTGGTAGGGGCGCATTACAAGTAAGGTATTGCTGACATCAAACACCGAGTAACGCAAGATCACTTCAAGCAAGGTCTCTTTCTGGAAAAAAGTGGCGGTAAAGTCTTTTAAATCCTTAATCAGCGTATTGTCTGACTTCGCCCAGTTCATCGTAAAATCGAAACTGTTTTTGTCGCGCTTGGTGGTATTGGCAAAATAGCGCGTGTCGGTGCCATTCGAGATCACAAACAGCTGCAAGAACTTGTACAACGAGTTCTCTGTATTAAAACTTTCTTTGCTGTAGCGATGTATTTGGTTAAACGCCTCACGGATCGCCACACCACGCTTTTTCAGTTCAATTTGCACCAAAGGCAAACCATTGACCAAAATCGTCACATCGTAACGATTGGCATGACTTCCCGTTTGCTCAAACTGCTTAATGACCTGCACTTTGTTGCGAGCAATGGTCTTTTTATCGAACAGGTAGATGTTTTCGATATGGCCATCATCAAAGACAAAATCGAAGATATAGTCACTGTGCACCTTGCGAGTTTTGTCGAGAATATTATCGCTTGGGGTGTTTAAGTATTGCTCGCAAAAGCGCGCCCACTCGGCATCGGTAAACTCGACTTTATTAAGGGCTTGTAGCTGCTTGCGTACATTCGCCAGCATGGCGTCAGGTGTGGTTAGCGCCGGTAAATACTCATAGCCCTGGTTGCTTAGGTCCTGAATCAGCTCACGTTCTAAATCACCTTCACTTTGAAAGTTTTCTGCTACTTTCCAGTCTTTGGTGTATTTATCTAACACAATAAAGTTATTGGATTCTGCCACCGCTTTATAAGTCGTCATTCGTTTACATCCTTTTTTGTTAGCCGTGGTGTGTTCCAAAATGGAACCAGCCACTGCATCGCATTATTCTTGTACTAGCCAATGGCCAGTTTTTTTGGCACCGACCCGTTTTAAAAATAAATTCTCTTTCAGTTTTTTAATACGGCGCTCAATGGTACTGACTGCCTTTCCTGTTTGTTCGGCTAGCATGGCATTGGTGATATAGCGGTCTGCTTTTATCAACTCGAGGATAGCGTGATCCAGCGGCGACAGTTTTAAACCCGCATTTAAACCTGCACTTATACCCGCATTTTCAAACTGACGGGAAGTACTGTCCTCAATGGCATCCAGTATCATCTGCAACATATATCGGATAAACGGCGAACAATCCGTTTGGGCAGTACTGTTGCGGATAGCAAGGTAATACGCCTCCTGATGCTGATGCACCAAACTTTCCACCGGGATATTAATAAAGATGGGCTGCCATTTAGATAGAATCAGCGTCTGCCATAGTCGTCCCATGCGGCCATTACCATCAACAAACGGGTGAATAAACTCAAATTCGTAATGAAAAATACAACTCGCCATCAATGGATGTATGTCCGTCGTGCGCAGCCAAGCCAGCAATTCACCCATTAATACGGGGACTCGGTCGGCCTGTGGTGCCATATGTACCACCTGATCGCCCGACATGACACCCACGCCCTGATTGCGGTATCGGCCTGCATTATCAATTAAACCATTCATCAATAACCGATGGGCGGCCAGCAAGTCGTTAGTATCCGTGGGATGCCAGTTACCGATAGCATCATACGCTGCGATGGCGTTACGCGCTTCCTGCACTTCTTTGGGCGGCGCAATCACCCGTTTACCCTCAAGAATCGCCGTGATTTGCGCTTCAGATAGCGTGTTGCCCTCAATGGCCAGCGAGCCCTGAATTGTGCGCATGCGGTTGACTTTACGCAGGCGCAACAGTTTTTCCTGTTCAAACTCAACGGTCAAACGTCCACTGGCTTCGCTGATCTTGGCGACTAAATTAACAATCTCGGTGGTAATGGTAAACGGCGGTTGATAGGCCATTACTCTGTATCCTTTTTACTGCTTCGGCCTAGCAGTTTTTTAACTTCGCGGTCAAAGTCAGATTCATACAACTTGTCTTGTATAATGCGGTATTTTTCAAATTCGCTTTCCGCATGCGCTTTTGCAATAGTCGCGGTGACTTTACCTGCATCTTGCAAAACTTCGCGGTCAGTTGCCTCAATAAAGCGATTAAGCCTTAGTTCCCAATCTGCCATGGTCATGGGTATTTGCCTTAATGCCATATCTTCTGCTAAATCAAGATAGGCGTTAACCAGCCTTTGCAATTGCGCTAACTCATTATCAGTTAAATAATTCTTGGCAATACTGACATCAAATTTTTGAATTTTTCCTTGCGGTGCTGCTTTCCACGAGGTTAGTCCCATGTTGTCTTTTTCGGCATCCGCGCGATGATAAACAACCTCAGCAGCGGTTTGACCGTGAATCGCCCAATGCAATTTATTTTGCACCGTGGCAAAAAAGCGTTTTGTTACTTGCCCAGTTACATCATAATCGATTGCGGTTGCGTAAATATCGGTGATTTTTTGGTAAAACTTGCGCTCACTTAGGCGTATTTCACGAATGCGCTCTAATTGCTCTTCAAAATACTTTTTGCCCAATATCGAGCCATCATTTTTCAGACGTTCATCGTCCATGGCAAAGCCTTTGATGGTGTATTCGTTAAGCACCTCAGTAGCCCATTTACGAAACTGCACCGCGCGCTCAGAATTCACTTTATAACCTACGGCAATGGTAGCCGTCAGTTTATAGTGCTTTGTGTTGTAGTGCTTGCCATCTTTGGCAGTTATTCGAAAATCTCGAATAACTGAATTTTCTTCTAATTCACTATCAGCGAAAATCTTTTTAAGGTGATAATTAATGGTATGGGTTTCAACATCGTACAACACGCCCAACATTTTCTGGCTTAGCCAAATATCTTCATCAGCATAAATGGCTTCAACGCCGCCTTCGCCAGTAGCTGCAATAAAAGTTAAATACTCGGCAGCTGATGAACGAATGGTCGTAGGTGGTGTTTTACTTGCTTTACTCATTAAGCCGCCTCATCTGAATGAGCTTTAGGGAAGCTTAACAACAGGTCACGATAATACTCGTATTGCTTTTGACGTAACTCGATTTCGCGAGGGAGGCCTTCGGTGATGGAGTTGGTGAGAACGTCGAATTTGTCAAGGATTGTAGCTATTCGGTTCTGTTCTTCATGCGAAGGAATCGGAACAACAATCCTTGAAAAGTCGCTTTTATTGATGAGGGGCATTGTTCCTCCGCCCAACTCCCCCTGCCGACGCAGTGCCTCACGCATAGCAGTCAGTACGTGGAATAGGTAGCCGACTTGAACGCTATCATCGGTCAATGTAATTGCGTTGATTTGTTGATTGGGGATGCAGTCGTTAGCATTAATTACTGTCTTACCCATATCAGCGCCGATACACGTGACTAGCAATGAGCCACTAGGAATCAGAACTTTTGGCATCGAAGCTGCTCCTTCAGCTGATAAACGACGACTTGGAAATGTGATGTTGCGCATCCCGTTCTTGATATCGCTGGGGGTTACAAAATCAATATCGTTACCCCATGCAGACTTGTCTGACGACTTTGGAGTGCGGCCAGTCACGATGTGACCAATCTCCCCCAACGCCTTCCACTCAACTTCACCCTCTCCTGCCTGATCGGCAGACAGGTCAAAACTTAGCAACTGGTCGCGGTAGTAGTTGTATTGTTTTTTCCGCATGTTAAGCTCGGCGGTCAGCTCGGCGGTCAGCTCGGCGGTCATGGCGGTAAATGCGTCCAGAATACGCACTATTTCAGCTTGTATTGCCAGCGATTTTTCTGGGTTATCTGGGCATGGAATGGGGACTGGCAGAGTTTTAATAATATCTGCATTCAAATTACTTACAGAACCGCTATTTATTTTACTTATCCAATAATTTTGTACACTTTGCGAAGACAGGTAATGATAAAGGAAGTCTGAGTTTAATTTATCGCCAAACTCACTAATTGAAGCCCATCCATCGTGAATAGCTCCTGTGATGTTTAGGATATATGGTCGGCCAAAGCTCATTGAGTTAGATATTATAAAGTCGCCTTTTTTTAGAACTCTAGATTTTGTTGCGCCTTCTTTTGTGATCTTTTGAGCCGTTTGCTCAACGTATTTTGAGCCCGACTCAGTATCTCCGATTTTTATCCATGGAACACCATCTTTATCGTCTGTGATAAACTTAGCAATAGGTCTAGGTGATGCACCTCGCTGGATTTTCGCGAATTCACCGAAGGACTTCCACTCAACCTCAACCCCATCTAGCAGTTTCTCTAAATAGTTCAACTGACTCATGCCTCAAGCTCCTCACCTTCAATCTCTGCAACTATGGCATCAATATCACTACGAAGCGCATCAATTTTAGCAACGGTAGTTTTAAGTTCGGCATTAAGCTCGGTAATGTCCACTAACTCGCGGTTGTCTTTCGCTTCCACATAACTGCTCACCGATAGGTTATAGCTATTGGCTGCGATCACATCCAAATCAACGGATTTGGCAAAGTGCTCCACGTCCTCTTTGCTCGCAAACACTTTCATGATGTCTTCGATGTGTTGTTCAGTCAGTACGTTGTTATTGGTTTCTTTTTTAAACAAACCGCTGGCATCAATAAACTGGGTGGTGGTGTCGGTTTTGTGTTTAGACAGCACCAAAATATTCACGGCAATGGTGGTGCCAAAGAACAGGTTTGGTGCCAGTGAAATCACGGTTTCAACGTAGTTGTTATCAACCAGATATTGGCGAATTTTTTGCTCAGCACCACCACGGTAAAAAATACCTGGGAAGCAAACAATCGCTGCACGGCCTCTTGCAGAGAGATAACTTAGCGCATGAAGCACAAAGGCAAAGTCGGCTTTTGATTTAGGTGCAAGTACGCCAGCGGGCGCAAAGCGGTCGTCGTTGATTAGGGTTGGGTCGTCGCTACCCATCCATTTCACCGAATAAGGCGGGTTAGAGACAATCGCATCAAAGGGTTTGTCATCTAAAAAGTGCGGTTCAGTTAAGGTATCGCCTAACTGAATATTAAACTTGTCGTAGTTAATGTTGTGCAAAAACATGTTCATACGCGCTAAGTTGTAGGTGGTGTGGTTGAGCTCTTGACCAAAAAAACCATCCTCAATGATATGGGCATCAAAGTGCTTTTTGGCTTGTAACAGCAACGAGCCCGAACCCGCCGCAGGGTCATAAATTTTATTGACACTGGTTTGGCCGTGCATGGCCAGCTGTGCGATGAGTTTTGAAACGTGCTGGGGGGTGAAAAATTCGCCACCGGATTTACCCGCATTCGCGGCATAGTTTGAAATTAAGAACTCATAGGCGTCACCAAACAGATCGTTTTCGTTATCTTCAAATTGAGTGATGTTCAGCCCAGCTACGCCTTTTAACACAGCTGCTAAGCGTTTGTTTTTTGCCTCTACCGTATTACCCAGACGATTACTGGTGGTATCAAAATCCGCAAACAGGCCTTTGATGTCTTTTTCTGAATCATAGCCATTGGCTGAGTTTTCGATTGCCGCAAAAATTGCTGCCAAATCCGTATTTAAATTTTCGTTTTTATGCGCATTGGCCGCCACATTGCTAAACAACTGGCTAGGGTAAAGAAAATAACCTTTGGTTTTAATGGCATCTTCTTTAGCAAACTTGATGTTTTCATCATCGTCAGACATGGCAGCATAATTAACGCTATCATCTCCGCCTGTGATGTAGTTGACAAAGTTTTCACTGATAAAACGGTAGAACAGCGTACCCAGTACATATTGTTTAAAATCCCAGCCATCCACTGAGCCTCTTACATCGTTGGCAATCGCCCATATTTGGCGTTGAAGTTCGGCACGTTGTTGTCCTGCATTTTGTTGTGATTGGGTCATCTATTAATTCCTGATTTTAATTCGTCATAATTCGTTTATGGGTTATGCAATATTCACTGTCGTCGAACATCATTCGTTAAACCCTGGAGCTAAATTCAAATTTCCGACCCCGTAGAGTGTCGGAGTATTCTTTAACCAAAGTTGGTATTCAGTGCCTTGAAGGCTGTGTGCTTTGGAACAATCCACATGCCATTGGCGAAGCAAATACCCAGCGGTTGCCGCTCTAATCTCAACCTTTAGAACGCCACCCGTCATGCCATAGTCCAGCTCTATCGCTTCGCTGTGCTCAATACGTGGATGCGGCACTAACTCCAGCTCTACAAATCTGTTCCATTGCCGGTCTTGGGTTTCGAGCTCACTTTCTTTGATAACAGAGGGCGACAAAGTGGAATCTTCAAGCACAAACGCTGCTTTAATGCGGGTCAGTACAAAGTCACGGAACTCACCATGCTTGCGGTCAAAACCACGAACATGCCAACGCAGGCCATTATCCACCAGCGTATGCGGCACAATTTCACGCGTTGTTTCACCACTCGATAACGACACATAGGTGATACTCAAGGCTTTGCCTTTGTGTATGGCCTCGGTGACTTTCGCCACTATCGATAAACTCGGCTTATTTAGGTGATAAGGCGCTTCACAAGCCAGAGGTGGTTTTACCTTTCCAGTGAAGCCATCACCGTACCCTTGGCTAATGGTCGCCAGCGTTCTCACAACGTCATAGTCGAACAAGGGCTCAAAAGCTTCACCACGCTTATGCAATTTGAGCTTTTGGTCATACTCAATGTTGCTTGGCGCAAGCTCTCGGTATAGGGTGAAGTCTTTCGTTGCTTGTGCAGCGGCTATGCTGAAGCGATCGACTAAATCCGCCCGTACCGCCTCTCCCTTAAACAATAAGGTGAAATCGATGTGGGCAATGCGATCCCTGGTTGCTTGTGGCAACTGCGCTATCTGCGAAAGCCTATCTGGCTTCGCCACTACCGTTTGTTTCAGACCATCATTTGTCATGCGTCTTGTTTATCCAATTCAACCAGATTCTTAAAACTCTGTTTATAAAGTACGGACCGACATCGCGTAATCACATTGAATAGTGTCACTCAATGCTGCTCTTTATCCGCAATGACTAATCAATCTCTACCGGTTGAAGCTGGACAGATGGCCATAAAACACTGAATAGGCTTCAACCTAATTAATTTTATTAGGTGTCATCCTATCACAAATTATTTTGTAGGGAAGACTAAGCGGCAACTTTTTGATCTGGATTGCAATTGCTGCTCAGGTATGGGAGTGAAGACACTGTTTCATGCCATTGCTGATAGCCGCTATCAATGCGCTACCCGAACCAGTGGCACCACGATGTTACCGCGATGAGATACCCCTTTGTCCGACTCTGTAGACATCAGGACTCGTTGCTCACTCTCTCGAACACGCCTGGCAACTTCTGCCTGGGCTGGTAGCAATGGCAGCATCCCTTCAGCGATCGCGTCTGGGGCAGACTCTTGGCCACAGGACATCAAATGCTTCCATGGATCTTTAAGAAAGCGCTCGAACGTGATGCCAAATTCAATGATGCGGGCAGAGACGAAGATTTCGCCCCAGTAGTGAACTACTCGCAGCTAAAGCAGCGAGCTTCCAAGATAACCGCCTAAGCCGCTAGCTTTTCTTTTTTGACGCTTCGTTGGACACCGCTAGTCGAGCTTTTGGCTCGGCTAGTCTTACGATTGCCTCCACGTCCACTATCTGACTGAGTTCTTAGAACTCCATCGTCAGACAACACCGTTCCAGTGTCTAATATTAGATTAATTGCCCGTTTCTTAATGACCAATGATGCGTTGTTGTCTGCATTGTCAGTATTGCCACAATTGCCGCACACAAAGAGTTCTTGTGATTTTCGGTTGTCGGGGTGAGTGTGATCGCACTGAGCGCACTCCTGACTGGTATACGGAGCAGGGATTTTGAATACGGCTTTACCCGCTTGGTAAGCCTTGTATTTGGTGTAGGTTTCTATGATGTGCCAACCAACGTTCAGAATAGACTTGTTTAGCCCTGCCTTTTGTTTGGCTTTATTTGACACATATCGGCCTTGCTCGTTTTGTTTTGCCTTTGGCTTGCGCGTCATGCGTGAGGTACTTAGCGCCTCGAACACAATAACCTTAGCTTGACTATCGACTAATGAACGACTTGTTTTATGCGCAAAGTCATTACGTATGTTCGCCTTTTTAGCGTGATGCGTAGCAATACGGTGCTTAGTTTTGTTCCTGCGGTTTGAGCCTTTAGTTTGACGCGCCAACTTGCGTTGTAGTCGCTTAATGTAGCGATCAACTTTGGTCATCTTCTTTTTCTGATTGTCACAGAAGTCGAACGTCATTGAGCCAGCATGAGCAGGGATGGCAACACCACGGTCTACACCGATAACGCTTTCTTCCAGATACTCTTTTGTTGAGCCTTGCAGAAACGCCAAGTGTTCAGCATTGCTCGATAGCTCAACTTCATTCTTTCCATTCTCATAACAGAAAGACACCGTGTATTGACCGCGCTCTTTACGCACATACAGCGAATTAGGGATCTCAAACTTACGATGCGCTTTAAACGATAAATAACCAATATTATTAGTCTTAGTGCCAATAAACAGGCGTAAATTACCATCTTCACAACGGTCGAAATGGAATACTTCACGGGTAAGATAAATGCTTCCCTTGTCGGTTTTTGGCTTGCGCTTTGGCCGTCCACATGCGCCTTTCATGAACTTTTGATAGGTTTGATACCAGTTAACAGCACTATTGCGGAGTATTTGGCTAGGACACTGGTATAGCCAAGGAGATAGTTCTTTCGATTTAAACTGCGATGTCTTTTGATCAAGCGGCGCGTAAGTACCAATCGGGTAATACTTCCTTGCAAAAGTGCGGTAATACCTTTCCTCATCCACTTTGGCATTCCAAATGCTACGCGCACAGCCCATCCACTGGCTTAATACCAGTTTTTGATTGGATGTAGGGTTAGCGCGGAGCTTGATACCAGTGAGCAAAGAGTACCCCACCAATGACCTGTATGGATATACAGTATTTTATCATACTTCTTGACGTTTGCAAGTTGCTGCCTTGCAGCTAGTTACCTCTTGCTTGACTCGCCCTTGAAAGGGCGAGATTGCGCAAGCATAATGTTCAATGTAGGTGTTTTGGTACATGGAAAGATTCCTCTTGTTGGTTATATACCCTTCCTACTTGCAGCCGCAGCGGTGTTACCTGCATTCGCTCACCCCAATCACATAGAAGATCTATGCTCATGGGGACTCGCTCACTTGCCGCCTAGCTGCAACACCAAGTAGTTTGGGTATAACGTAAGTTCACTTTCCATTTTCCAGAGGTTTTCAAATATGCAAGGCTTACCTTGTAGAGAGCTACAAAGCTTTAAATCGATTGCGGGCATCTTTGTAGTCATAGTGGGCATGTTCTGAGCCACGATGATACAAATCATCCAGGTAAGTTTGTTCCTGCGGCAACTCGTCTTCGCTGATTTCGCGCCACCAATGTTTGTTGGCACCTTTAACACCGTCATGCCAGCGGTAACCACGCTCTTTTAAATAGTCCTTTACGTCAAACGGCGCACCAAACGCACGAACTAACACAGTTCGCCTGTCCGCTTCAGACAACAAGTTTGCAACGGACTCGGGCAACAAATGGAACAACCAGGCCATCGCCAAACAATCGGTCGCAGCTCGGTGTCCTTCATAAAACCAACCTAAGCGAAGCAGCAGGTACTCAAGCTTTCGACTTTCAAAACCCAGCGCCTTCCAATCTATGCCACTGGCTGAACAGGCCCAAGATAGATGGCCTAATGCAGCAAACCGCATTTCAAAGAAAGGACGATCAAACTGTGCATTGTGCGCAACCACCAACGGATCATCGGATAACCAACTCGCAACCAGTGCATCATCAATGCGCTGGCCTTGCACCATATCATCGGTAATACCGGTTAACTCGGTAATCAGCTCGGGGATTGGCTTGCCGGGATCTTCATACAAGCTGATCACATCAACAATCGACACAATCCGCTGAGCAGAGGGGCTGTAAAGCACCTTAACCATACCAAGCTCAATAATGGACTCATCATCGGCAGACAGTCCGGTTGTCTCTGTATCGAGCAGCACCATTGGCTGTTCATCACCGACCATAGGAGAAAGTTCAAGTGGCCAGGACTGCGGCTCACGCGTTAATGGAATACGCTCCAGCAATCTAAAATCTTCTGGTCTTTCTGGGATATCCGCGAGGCGCTCTAGCGGAAATGGTGCAGGGGCTCTTGTCATTGATGGTTCCTCTTCACTTCTATTGTTCGCTTTGGGTTATTTCATTGTGCCCTGTTCGTTTATAAACGCATTTGTACAAAATGCACCTTGGATACCTAAGCGTTTTTTTAATCTTTCTACTGGGTGAACCCATGTATGAAGGCTTTGGCTAAGTCTTTCAGAAAGCCTTAGCTAAACCCTTTTGGTAACCCTTACCGATACCCTTTACGTATGGCTTAGCCAACCCCTTTTGAAACGGTTGAACAAGGCTTTAACTGCGTTCGACTGAGCATTTTAATGATGCTCCTGACTTCGCTTTAAACCAGTAAATTCAATACGAAGCAGAATTTTACTAACTGTTTGTAAACCCTTTGCAAAGGGTTCAACAAGCCTTGTTTGACGGTTACTTGACCCATGCGTTAACCAGTAGCAGTAACAGGATCAGTAACAGAAACAAGAGCAGTAGGCAGAAGCAGTAATGTCCAAGCCTTGCAGGCTTTGACTAGGGCGAGCATCCCCCCACATCAAGCTTTTCAACACAAAAAAGAAATCGCCCACGACACAACGTCTTACTCGAACAACACCAGTTTTACCTACAATTTTACTTGTAGAAATCAGCATAGCATTAGATACTGTATAAACAAACAGTATTAATTATGATTTTTCGAGGTTCGTCATGAGTGTCTCACTGATAGGCCGTAGCGGCGCACTTGCCTTCATCAAAGCCAAGCGCCTTCGTATTCCATTGTTCATGGAACGTGTTTCTGCTGGTTTTCCCTCACCAGCGCAGGATTATGTTGAGCAAACGCTCGACCTTAACGAGCTTTGCATCAAGCGACCGGCTGCAACGTTCTTTGTACGTGTTGAAGGTGATTCAATGATTGATGCTGGGATTCACCCAGATGATATTTTGGTGGTTGATCGCTCTGTCCAAGCCGAACACGGTGACATTGTCATCGCTGGCATCCATGGTGAGTTCACGGTAAAGGAGCTTCAGCTGAGGCCGTGCGTCAAGCTGCTCCCAAGAAACCTGGCGTATGAGCCCATTCATATTCCTGAAGGGACAGAGTTAGAGATATTTGGTGTGGTCATCAGTGTGGTGCGAAACATGCGCCGTAAGTCGTGACTATCCTATGCCTGTATTTGCCTTGGTGGACTGCAACAATTTTTACGCCAGTTGTGAGAAGCTGTTTCGTCCTGATTTAAAAGATACGCCGGTTGTGGTGCTGTCAAACAATGACGGCTGCGTGGTAGCACGCTCGCGTGAAGCCAAGTCACTCGGTATTAAAATGGGTGTACCCGTTTTTCAGATCAAAGCTGAAATGCAGCGTCATGGCATTTTGGCTTTTTCATCCAACTATGCGCTGTATGCGGATTTGAGCAGTCGAGTGATGCGCACTTTGGAAGAGATGGCACCACGAGTAGAGGTTTACTCCATTGACGAAGCGTTTTTGGATTTAACCGGTATAGAGTCAGCCATATCTCTTGTCGAGTTCGGACAACAAGTGCGAGAGCGCATAGGTCACTGGATTGGGATCAGCGTCTGTGTAGGCATTGCACCGACTAAAACACTCGCCAAGCTGGCTAACCATGCCGCTAAGAAATATCCCGCTACTCAAGGGGTTGTAGACCTGACCAATCCAGATCGGCAACGTCGGTTGCTCGCATTAGTTCCGGTTGATGATGTTTGGGGCGTTGGTAGACGACTTTCTAAGCGTTTAAATGCGTTAGGTATCACCACAGCCTTAGACCTAGCCAATGCCTCTCCTAGAGCCATCAGAGACCAGTTCTCGGTGGTTTTAGAGAGAACCGTCAGAGAGCTCAATGGTGAGTCGTGCATTGAACTTGAAGAGATCCCGCCAACTAAGAAGCAAATCGTCTGTAGCCGTTCATTTGGCGCAAAAGTAACGCAATTTGAATTGTTACGTGAGGCCGTATGTGAATACGCAACCCGCGCCACTGAGAAGCTACGCAAAGAACAGCAGCAAGCCAAAGTGATGACCGTGTTCATACGTACCAGCCCCTTTAAGGACAACGAGCCGCAGTACAGCAACTCTGCATCGGGTGAGTTGCTGCTCCCCAGTTGCGATACGCGGGATTTTATTGAGCTGGCCAATCACTTACTCAAGCGGATTTGGAAGGATGGATTTCGCTATGCCAAAGCGGGCGTCATGCTGTCTGACTTTTACGATCCAGGCATGTTTCAACCAGGACTATTCGATGACGTATCGACCCGCTCTAATAGCCAGCAGTTAATGTCTGTATTGGACACCATTAATCAAAGCGGTGCCGGAAAGGTTTTCTTTGCTGGACAAGGTACGAAGAAAGATTGGTCGATGAAGCGAGAGCATTTGTCTCCCGCTTATACAACACGCTGGGACCAGTTACCACGAGTGAAGTAGCGCAGTTGACTCAATAGGCATTCACACTGCGACGCAGCATATTGATTTTATAAACCTGACGGCGAATATCACTTAGTAAACTTTCTTTCTCCATAGCCAGCGCTAGCTCCCATTCTTTGGCGCAACCTTTGCAATCCAAAAATGAGTATCTCATCTTCGTCTTTGAAACACGCAGTGCTTTACTAAAGACCACACGCTTGCCTCGCTGACCGTGAAAGCGGTTTAAGTACCACTCAATGCCAAAGCCATACTTAAAGTCTCTGATACGGACACCAAGCAGCCCCCAGTCTTTAAAGGGCTCATTCTCACGAACCTTGTAATGGGTAACCCAAAAGTCATCAACTTCAGCTCTTGCCAGCGCTTTTAGCCTGTCCGTTTCTTGCTGCAATAAATTTGATACTTCTGATTTCCATTGTTCATTGACGATTTCTACCAAAGCAATTTCCCCATCTAATTAAACCCAAAAGCCAAAACTACTATCCGTTTGGCTTTTGGATCGAAACGCCAAACGTAAAACTGCCGTCACAATCACTGTTTGGCGTCTCGATATAAATCAACTCGCGCAATCCCATACCTGACAAGGGATACAGCCCGATTTCACATAAAAAAGCCTGAAAAGACGAATCGCCGCGAAGCGACAAACCGTTTGGCGAATCAAGACCAGAATGCAAACTATGTTTGGCGTCTCGATTTTTTGCTTATGTCATCAGCCGCCAAACAGTGCTTATTCTCATACTTTTGCGAAAATGCAATAGGCAGATAGATGAAAGGATTTGTCACCTTTCTGCCCACCGCCAGTGCACCGAATCCTGATAATGACATTTGAGTGAACCGCCAGAGCACTTGGAAAAGCCCAAGCGTGACCAGTGCGGTTGATTGAAAACCGTTAGAGCACTTTGAGTGCACAGGAGATAAGTATGTTTGTACTAGGCGTAGATATCGGTTACTCGAACCTGAAGCTGGCAATTGGCCAATCAGGCAGTGAACCGAAAACCATTATTCTGCCTGCGGGTGCCGGTCCTGCGGATCGTATGCCAGAGCGTATCGGAGGGGGCGATGATGACACTTGTTTGTATGTATCTGTCGATAATGAGCGTTGGGCCGCTGGTGTGCCTGCTGGACGCCTTCAAGGCTGGGAACGAGAGCTTCACCCGGAGTATCCCACCACAAAAACCTATAAGGCGCTTTTTCATGCCGCCTTGTTAATGGCTGAAACAGAATCCATCGATTTGGTTGTCACTGGATTACCGGTTTCCCAGTTTCATGAACCACAACGTAAGTCTGACCTTGTGCAGCGTTTAAAAGGTGTCCATCAAGTGACGCCTAAGCGCAGCATCACAGTTCATGATGTCAAAGTGCTGCCGCAGCCTGCCGGTGCCTATATGGATCTGGTTCAAACAGGTGGAGATTTGGGCTTGATTGAAGAAGGTCGCGTCGTCGTTATAGACCCTGGCTTTTTTTCTGTTGACTGGGTTGCCCTTGAGGCCGGAGAAATTCGCTACAGCTCATCAGGAACCAGTCTTCAGGCAATGTCCGTGCTACTGGAAACCATTGATAAGCTGATTTCGGAAGATCACGGTGCCAAAGTAGGTATGGATCGACTTGAAAAAGCCATGAGAACCGGCGACTTGCAGGTTCTGCTGTTTGGAGAAAAAGTCGATATTTCACCTTATCTAAATGCTGCCATGAAAAAGGTAGCGCCTGTTGCTCTTACAGCCATGCGCCAATCTATGCGTGACGAAAGCATCAATGCAGACTTGGTATTGATCGCCGGAGGTGGAGCCTTGGCTTATAAGGAAGCGGCCAAGGAGATTTTTTCACGAAGCAAGATCATCGTCCCGGAACAGTCTGTTTTGGCGAACGTCCGAGGCTTCTGGTTTTATGGGGCCTGATCATGAGAGTTGTCGTCAACATTCCCCCAGGGAGCCACCCTGAACTGCTTAAAGAATTAGAAAAGACGCCACCACGGGAACGCGCTGAGCGTCTGCGGATGCTGGCCACCTTTGGCTTAATTCACATGAGCCAACCCAATCTATCCACGTCATCTGCACCGGTGGATGGCCATGCTCCAGAAGTTGAAATTACTTCTGTGAGTACAGCGCCAGAACCCAAAGCAGAATCACGTAAACAATCATTAAAATCAAAACTTCGGTTTGACTAATTAGGGGGGTATTTATGAAGTTGTCAGATGCAAAATGCAGAAATATCAAACCTACCGAAAAAATACAAAAATTAACCGATGGCGCAGGTCTGTATTTAGAAGTTAAACCATCAGGAGCAAAAAAATGGCGTTACCGGTATCGCATTGCTGGGAAAGAAACCATTTTTACAATTGGTGATTATCCTACAATTAGCCTTAGTGAAGCCAGAATTAAGCGCCAAGAGGCGACTGAACTAGTAAAAGAAGGTAAACATCCAACGACAATCAGACAGTCTCGAAAGGTTAACAACGAATGGGAAAGCGTTAATACCTTTCAAGCGTTGGCGCATGAGTGGATAGAAAAGAATAAGTCCAAGTGGTCCGAAAACTACAAGCGCCAGATTGAAATCAATTTACGGCGTTATGTGTTTCCGTCAATTGGCAAGCTGCCAATCAAGTCTGTTGAATCTGCCCATATTTTGGTAATTGTCCAAAAAATAGAGAAACAAGGTGTTGATAAAAGAAAAGGTAAGAAAGGATCACCGTCAATTGCATTGCTTGTAAAGCAATGGTGCGGAGCAATTTTCCGGTATGCAGTAGTAACATTAAGGGCTGAATACGATCCAGCAGCCCCCATTCAAGGAGCTATTACAAGACCGAGAGTCAGGCATCACCCTCATTTAGAAGGCCCAGAACTAAGCGGTTTTATGAGAGCGTTAAACGCCTATGAAGAACGAGGAATGCGACAAACCATAATTGCATTGAGGTTACTACTGCTTACCTTTGTTCGAAACGGCGAGCTACGTCTTGCAATTTGGGATGAGTTTGACCTAGAAAATGCGATATGGCGAATTCCTGGCGAACGTATGAAAATGCGGGAGCCCCATGTCGTACCATTATCCAAACAAGCCATGCAACTTTTAAGAGAGCTTAAAACTTTTACAGGGCCATTTGGTTTTATTTTTCCAAATCGCTCTACTGCAAATACGGCGATGAGCAACACCACGATAAATAGAGCCATAGAGTACATGGGCTATAAAGCCCGTATTACTTCGCATGGATTCAGGGGTACGGCATCAACAGTGCTTCATGAGCACGAATGGCCACACGAAATTATTGAGAGGCAACTCGCGCATGCCGAACGAAATTCTGTAGTAAAAGCTTATAACCATGCTCAGTATCTATCTAAGCGCAGAGAGATGATGCAATGGTGGGCGGATTATTTAGATGAAATCGAATCTAAGGTACTGGAGGTTGATTGATTAAGTGATGAATTTTTGCATCTTGCTGACCAGCACTGGCTATCCTAACACTTCATAATACTCCTGAATTAAACATTAGGAGTTAGTCATGGATAATCGAATTTTACGTTTACCCCAAGTCATTGAGTTAACTGGTTTCAGTCGAAGCTCAATTTATGCACTCATGAAGACTGGAGAATTTCCGCTCAACATCAAGCTTGGACAAAGGGCTGTGGGGTGGAAGGAGCAGGATATTACCAACTGGATAAATACCAGAGCATCATATACTCAACACTATGCATCCAGTAACTAAAGATAGTGCGGGTATGGCCAGAATCATACCCGCATTCATACCCGCATTCATACCCGCATTCATACCCGCAATTTATCAAGATGGTGCTAGATCGCAATAACCGCTACAGGAAAAAAACGTTTTGTAATCAACCAAATGACTTGTGACTACTGGACGTTTATACACCGCGCTAGATACTCATGCAGATTATCGATCATTAAAAGCATGTAATAAAGTACTCAAAGTAATTAGGGCCTGTCGCAGGCATATTCTAACTGAAGCCTTTGCAGGTGTCAGTGTTTTGCAGCCCAGCAAACATAAATAGACACACTAACAACCAATAACGGTTGATTTATTTTAGATCAGCCCAAGCTCTGTTGTATGGGGACACCCCAAGTCACTGAGCATTTTTATATAACGTGACGTGCATTATGCAACAGCCATTTAAGGAGTAACCTATGTTAGGCGAAGACCATTCATTAACTAAAGATTTTCCTGATTACACGCTAACTATTGCAAAACTTAATGCAAACGATGAAAACTTTGCAACCAAAGCAAAACAATACAATGAAATCGATAAAGAAATTCGAGTACTTGAGCTACAAGACTCACCCATAGATGACGAAGCCATGCAGCAGTTAAAACACGACAGAATGGTATTAAAAGATTGGCTACATCAACAATTAACGGATGCTAATTAATTGTTGTTATTTGGCGCCTATTAAATTGTAGGCGCCAGAATTGAGTGTTCACCTCCCTCTCCTACCTTTCGCTCATCTATAATTTTAACCATTATGGTGCAAAAGCATTGCTATTCGTTTAGCTTAAAGACAAGCTGTCTTTATCTAAATTAAACAACACTATTTTTTATGTCTAAATACATACTCTCGATTGACCAAGGAACGACAAGCTCTCGAGCTATTTTATACACTAAAGATGCCGAGGTTTTTGACACGGCTCAACAAACCTTCCCTCAACACTTTGTGAAAAATGGTTGGGTTGAACATGACCCTGTAGATATTTGGCAAACCGTATTAAGCAGCGTTAAAAACGTATTATCGCAGCAACAAGTCACTGCCGCCGACATTATTACCATTGGCATTGCTAACCAACGAGAAACCACCTTAGTGTGGAATAAAAAAACCGGGCAACCTATCTACAATGCGATTGTGTGGCAAGACCGACGCACCAGTGAATATTGCGATAGTTTACGTCATGCTGGGCATACACAAATGGTGAATGATAAAACCGGTTTAGTGCTCGATCCTTACTTTTCTGCAACCAAAATTCGTTGGATTTTAGATAACGTCAAAGGCGCTAAAGAGCAAGCACACGCAGGTGAACTAGCATTTGGTACGATAGATACCTACTTGCTATGGCAACTCACTAACGGTAAAGCTCACAAAACCGATGCTACCAATGCCTCTCGTACATTACTGTTTAACATTCATCAGCAATGCTGGGATGAAGACTTACTCGCCTTATTTGATATTCCAGCGTCGATGCTACCTGAGGTAATGGACTCAGCGGCTGACTTTGGGGTGACTGCAAGCGAGCTATTTGGTGGTGAAATTCCAATTTGCGGTATAGCAGGCGATCAACAAGCCGCCTTAATTGGTCAAGCTTGTTTTGAAGAAGGAATGGCAAAAAGTACTTACGGAACGGGCTGCTTTTTAATGCTTAACACTGGTGATAAAGCACTAAAATCAAATAATCGTTTATTAACCACTCTTGCGTATCGGCTCAACGGCAAACCCACCTATGCGATTGAAGGCAGTATTTTTATGGCTGGTGCCACCATGCAGTGGATAGTAGAAGGCTTAAAGTTATTAGAAAACGCGGGAGAAAGTGAAGCTCTCGTCAAAGATGTTCCCTTGGATCATGGGGTATTCTTGGTTCCCTCGTTTACAGGCTTAGGTGCGCCCTATTGGGATGCAAATGCCCGAGGCGCAATTTTGGGCCTAACCCGAGACTCAGGCATTAGCACTATTGTTGCAGCTGCCTTGCAGTCGGTGGGTTATCAAACCAAAGATCTACAAAAAGCCATGGAAGGCGACGGACTCCGCCCTAGTATTCTAAGAGTTGATGGCGGCATGGCAAACAATAATTGGGCAATGGCGTTTTTAGCCAATATTTTAGGCGCAAGCGTTGAGCGCCCCACTCTAACCGAAACCACTTCGTTAGGGGTTGCTTACTTAGCCGGTTTGCAAACTGGGGTGTATGAATCAACTGCGCAGCTTGCCAGCATGTGGAAAAGCGATCGTCGCTTTGAACCAACCATGAGCAGTGAAGAGCGCAACGATTTATACGCAAAGTGGCTACATTGCATTGCACAAGTTAGACTTTCTAATAGCAATGACGGCGAGAGTGAGTAAAATCTATGAGCGCACACGACAACGAATATGACTTACTCATTATTGGCGGCGGTATTAATGGCGCTGGCATTGCTGCCGATGCCAGTGGTCGCGGTTTAAAAGTATTATTGTGTGAGCAAAACGATTTAGCCTCAGCCACCTCCTCTAATAGCAGCAAGCTTATTCATGGCGGGCTACGCTATTTAGAGAATTATCAATTTAGATTGGTAAGAGAGGCATTACGTGAACGTGAAGTGCTATTAAAAAAAGCGCCGCATATTATGTGGCCGCTTTCTTTTAGGCTACCGCACCAAGCACACTTACGTCCTTCTTGGATGATTCGTGTGGGGTTATTTATTTACGATCACCTAGCAAAACGTGACACCTTACCTGCCTCAAAAACGATTGAATTTGACACCAATAGTATACTTAACAACAGTATAACCCATGGCTTTGAATACGCTGATGGGTGGGTTGATGACGCGCGTTTAGTGATTTTAAACGCCCAAGCGGCTCATAATTTAGGCGCCACCATTGCAACACGCACCCGCTGCATTAAAGCAACGCGTAACGCAGATTATTGGGATGTGATTTTAGAGCAGCAAGCCAGCAAGCAGCACCTAAATATAAAGGCAAAAAGTGTTGTAAATGCCGCAGGCCCATGGGTCGCGTCATTATTTGAAGATGTATTTACCCAGCCCACACCGCACACTATTCGCCTTGTGAAAGGCAGTCATATTGTAGTGCCCCGACTCCACAATGAGCCAGTTGCCTATATTTTACAAAATGAAGATAACCGCATTGTATTTGTCATTCCTTATGAGCAAGATTACTCACTGATTGGCACCACTGATGAAGAGTACACCGGCGATATTGCTGATGTAAAAATTAGTGAGCAAGAAATACAGTATCTCATCAGTATCACTAACCATTACTTTAAAAACACAATAAGCGCGGCCGATATTGTGCACAGCTTTAGTGGGGTGCGGCCACTATTAGATGACAAATCAACAGATGCCCAAGCGGTGACCCGCGATTACAAACTGATATTAAATAATGAAGCTGATTATGCTCCATTATTAAGTGTGTTTGGTGGCAAAATTACCACTTATAGAAAGCTTGCAGAAAATGCCGTCAATAAATTAGTGCCTTTTTACCCAAAGATGAGTGGCTCGTGGACGAAAGATGCCCCTTTACCAGGCGGCGACTTTAGTAACCAAACATACCTTATCGCTCAGTTAGAAAGTAGCTACCCTTGGCTGGCAATCGACACCTTAAAACGTATGGTTCGCAGCTATGGCACGCTTAGTTATCAATTACTGGGGAACAGCCAAGCAATCGGCGATTTAGGTTATCACTTTGGTCATGGTCTGTATGCGCAAGAAGTTGATTACTTAGTAAACCATGAATGGGCAAGAACCAGCGCAGATATACTTTGGCGACGAACAAAGCTTGGGCTGCGCTTTTCAGAAAAACAAGTCATTGCCTTGGGGCAATATTTAACTAAACATCCAGCTTGTCATAGTTAAGCTGCGATTAACTAACTGCTACAAGGTGCTGTGTTAATGCGGCTTTTTCATCAGTCGAAAGTGGTTGCTTTGTTTTACTAACAAAGTCATAACGTACCATCACCGTTTTACCAATGGCGCAGCACTTATCTTGCTGCCATGCTTCTTGGCGGATCACAAATGAACTATTGCCAATCTGCTCTATGCTGGTGTTAATTGTCACCTCATGGGCATAAAATAGTTCGCCAACAAACGACACTTCTACTTTAGCAATGATTAACTTCCAGTTGTGTGGATTTAGATCAGGCGTAAAAAATTTAAAAATAGGTACTCGGGCCGCTTCAAACCATACGGGGAGTACGGTATTGTTGATGTGTCCGAGTGCATCCGTTTCGCTAAAACGCGGCATCACTTTTTCAGTAAACATAATAATCCAATAATAATTAAACAGGTAACTCATGACGGACTTTATCCGCGTGTATGACAACGCGCTCAGTAATGAATTTTGCGATAACTTTATCACTACCTTTTCTCAAAGCCCGCATATTAAACAAGGGATGACATCGGGCGGTGTTGACCTTAATAAAAAAGATAGCCACGACTTATACTTAAACAATCATCCTGAATACGCAGAACAATTAAAACATATTCAACAAACCACTGCACAGTATGTTTTCAACTACATTGAAGAACATATTTTTATGATGATTGGGGCATTTGGTTTAAAGGTATATCACCCAAAAACAGGACAACCGGTTGATTTAACTCACGCCAACTATGACGAGGTAGGTAAACCACAACTCCCCTTATTGGTGCAGCAAATTTTTAGACTCGGTAATATTCAAGCGCAAAAATACGAAGTAAATAAAGGCGGTTATCCGTATTGGCACAGTGAGGTGTATCCGCAGCTACAGCATAATGAAGCACTGCATCGGGTGTTGTTATTTATGTTTTATTTAAATGATGTTGAAGAAGGCGGAGAAACCGAGTTTTATTATCAAAATCGTAAAATAGCCCCTAAAAAAGGCAGTATGGTGGTTGCCCCAGGCTACTTTACCCATACACATAGAGGCAATAAGCCAGTATCAAACGATAAGTATATTTTAACCTCATGGGTTTTGTTTAATCGAGCAGAGCAAATTTATGGAACGCCACAAAGCTAGGTAATTAGCCAATAAAAAAGCCATAAGTAATTTTTACTTATGGCTTTAAAAAGTGTTGAATAAATAAGGGTTAACCTAGCAGCTCATCAAACAAATTAAAGAGCGTGTCCATCTCTTCGATGGTGTTGTAGTGCATACAACCAATGCGTACTACGCCGCCCTTATCAAGCACACCCAGTTGTTTGCATAAACCTTGGGCGTAAAAATTACCATCCCATACACATACATGTTGTTTACCCAAAAATTCAGACACTTGGCGAGGCTCTAACCCTTCAAAGGTCAGTGCGAACGTAGGGGTACGCTCACTCAAACGCTCTAAATCGTCTATACCAAACAACTTAATTTTTGGATAGTTAACTAGACGCGTTAAAAAGTATTCACTCAATGCCATTTCATGTTGTTTTGTTTTAGCAAACGCAACACGTAATTTTTCTCGGCGTGAGTGACTGTCATCAAGTTCGCTAATCGCCGCTATGTAATCAACCGCCGCAATAAAGCCTGCAAGTGCCTCAAAACTTTGTGTGCCGGTTTCCCAGCGACCTGGTGCAACATCTTTTGCTGGCTCTACTTTATAAGGTGTAAACCCTTCTAAGTGCTCAGTTTTACCATAAACCATGCCTAAGTGCGGGCCAAAAAACTTATATGCAGAACAAGCTAAAAAGTCGCAATCTAACGCTTGTACATCAATCAGTTCATGTGGCGCATAATGCACCGCATCAACATACACCAACGCACCCACATTATGAGCAAGCTCTATAATACGTTTAATGTCGTTAATTGATCCCGTGGTGTTTGAGGCATACGTAACGGCAACTAATTTAGTATTACTGTTTAATAGGCTTTCAAAATGCGCCATATCTAAACTGCAGTCGGCTTCATTAACCAGTGCAGTATTAACCACAACGCCCTTATCTTCAGCGGCTTGCTGCCAAGACGATACATTTGAAAAATGATCAGCATTGGTCACTATAATTTCATCATCTGCTTGCCAATTGCGTGAAATTGCTCGGCTAAAGCTAAATGTTAGGCTAGTCATATTAGGGCCAAACACAATATTTTGTGCACTGGGCGCATTTAACAAATCAGCCGCCGCTTGACGCGCATTCGCCATCAGCTCAACCGTTTTGTCACTTGAGAAAAACGCACCGCCCAAGTTTGAATTGTAATGCCCTAAATAAGCGGTCATGGCACTGAGTACCGACTGGGGTACTTGTGAGCCACCTGGCCCATCTAAAAACACCGGTGACTTGCCATCAACAGTTTGCATTAAAGCAGGAAATTGCGCGCGCAATTGCATTAAATTCATTTTATTTCTCTTAAGCAGTTAGTACAAAGCAATCCAGGTAACCTGGTTTGTTAGCATCAATTTTGTTCATTGGCGTGGCGTTATGCCATACCTGACGGTCATTAATTAGTGCAAACATGCCGTCTTTTATTTCCATTTTAAAACACGGTTCAGCTTGTTGGTTTTCATAAACCAATAGCTCACCACCTTCTAAATTTTCATGAGAAACACCACATACACACACATGGTCAAACCCATCTTGATGCACACCTTCTGGAGCTGCTGGCGTATCGCTATCAATGGCAAGCATTCTAAATTGGTGAATTTCAATATCACGCTCTGCGTCAATGCCGGTGATCGCTGCAAATTCGCTAACAATGCTTTTCATACCCTCAGACTCAAGCAAGCTTTGCTCTAAGTTTTCGTAAGTACGCTCAACATTACCTTGAAAGGTATTAATTGAATCGTCTTGCACAAACGCTTTGGTCGCTTGAAGATTAAGCTCACCATTTTGTAATTTAACCACTGAATAACGGCGTTTACGAAACGCACCATCTGCATAAGGATTTGCAGGTAAGTTATCAAAAGAAGGCTTAACCAAATCAATATTGGCTTGGTTAATAAAACGAAGTTGCAGTAAATTCTGGTTGTTTAATGCGGTCATAAAATCCTGCTTATAATAATGATAATATTGTCGAGGATTTTAATGCATATAGAGAGGATTTTTTGCTTTATTAACCATATCAATGACGACATTTAACGAAAGTTAATACAATCATGCAACGAATTAAGCATTATCTATCTAATATTTTATTTGGACAATAAAAAACCCGCCGAAGCGAGTTTTTTAAACACACTCTATAAATTATACAGCTTGCTGAATAATTACGTTGTCTGCCTTTTTAGTGTACTGAGGCATACGGTGGAAGTTCAAGTAACGGTAGGTATCTGCTGCCGTTGCATTGATCTTCGCTGCGTATTCTTGGTACTCAGCGGGTGTAGGTAATTTACCTAAAATTGCTGCTACTGCTGCCAGCTCTGCTGATGCTAAGAATACGTTTGCCCCTGTACCTAAACGGTTAGGGAAGTTACGTGTAGAAGTAGACACAACCGTTGCTTTGTCCGCAACACGTGCTTGGTTACCCATACACAGTGAACACCCTGGCGTTTCAATACGTGCACCAACACGACCAAAAATACCGTAGTAACCTTCGTCTGTAAGTTGGTCTTTATCCATTTTCGTTGGTGGAGCAACCCAAAGCTGTGTTGGGATACGCCCTTTAAAGCCATCGAGTAATTTACCTGCAGCACGGAAGTGACCAATATTAGTCATACAAGAACCGATAAATACTTCATCGATTTTCTCGCCTGTCACATCAGAAAGTAGGCGTGCATCATCAGGATCATTTGGCGCACACAGTACTGGCTCTTTAATCTCAGCAAGGTCGATTTCAAGTACGTGTTTGTACTCTGCGTCTTTATCAGCTTCCATTAGCTCTGGGTTTGCTAACCAGTCTTGCATTGCAGTAACACGACGTTCAATCGTACGTACATCGCCGTAACCTTCAGAAATCATCCACTTAAGCATAACAATATTTGACTCAAGGTATTCGCTGATAGACTCTTTAGAAAGCTTAACAGTACAGCCAGCAGCTGAACGCTCTGCAGATGCATCGGATAGCTCAAACGCTTGCTCAACCGTTAAGTGCTCAACCCCTTCAATTTCTAGTATGCGACCAGAGAATTCGTTGATTTTACCTTTCTTCTCAACCGTTAATAGGCCTTCTTTGATACCGAAGTAAGGGATAGCATGTACAAGATCACGTAAAGTGATACCCGGTTGCATTTCACCTTTAAAACGAACCAAAATTGATTCAGGCATATCTAGTGGCATTACACCCGTTGCAGCTGCGAACGCTACCGCCCCCGAACCTGCTGGGAATGAAATACCTAATGGGAAACGTGTATGTGAATCACCACCCGTACCTACGGTATCTGGTAATAACATACGGTTTAACCATGAGTGAATTACACCATCACCAGGGCGAAGCGATACACCGCCACGATTCATAATAAAATCAGGAAGCGTATGGTGCGTGTTTACATCGATTGGCTTAGGGTAAGCGGATGTATGACAAAAAGACTGCATTGTTAAATCTGCAGAGAAACCTAAACAGGCTAAGTCTTTAAGCTCATCACGCGTCATAGGACCTGTTGTATCTTGCGAGCCAACCGTGGTCATTTTAGGTTCACAGTATTGGCCTGGGCGAATACCGGCAACGTTACATGCTTTACCAACCATTTTTTGCGCAAGCGTAAAGCCTTTGTCTGATACTTCAGTCACTGCTGGTACTTTAAATACGTCAGTTGCGCCTAAACCTAATGATGTACGTGCTTTGTCTGTAAGACCACGACCAATGATCAATGGAATACGACCACCAGCACGAACTTCGTCTAAAATTACCTCTGATTTAAGTTCAAATGTAGAGATCACATCATCAGTACCATGACGTTTCACAACACCTTCATAAGGGTAGATGTCGATTTGGTCACCCATGTTGAATTCATCAACATTTAATTCGATTGGTAACGCACCCGAGTCTTCCATTGTATTGAAAAAAATAGGCGCAATCTTGTTACCTAAACATACACCACCCACGCGCTTGTTTGGTACGAATGGGATATCATCCCCCATAAACCAAAGCACAGAGTTTGTTGCAGACTTACGCGAAGAGCCTGTACCAACAACGTCACCTACGTAAGCAAGTGGTAAGCCTTTAGTTTTTAATTCTTCAAGCTGAGTGATTGGACCTACTTCACCGTCTTTGTCAGGGTTAATACCATCACGCTCATTTTTAAGCATGGCTAATGCATGAAGCGGAATATCAGGACGTGACCATGCATCTGGTGCTGGTGATAAATCATCGGTGTTTGTCTCGCCAGTGACTTTAAATACCGTAACAGAGATTTTTTCAGCAACGGCTGGCTTATTGATAAACCATTCTGCCGCAGCCCAAGACTCTATAATTTGCTTGGCGTATGCATTACCTGCTTTTGCTTTTTCTTCTACATCGTAGAACGCATCAAACATTAATAATGTGTTCGAAAGGCCTTTTACTACAATTGGCGCTAACGCTTCGTCATCAAGTAGTTCAACCATTGGCGCAATATTGTAGCCACCGAGCATAGTACCTAGTAACTCAGCTGCTTTTTCTTTAGAAATCAACGGAGAAACAGCTTCACCTTTAGCAACAGCCGCTAAAAATCCTGCTTTAATGTAGGCTGCATCATCAACACCTGGTGGTACGCGGTTGATCAGTAGTTCTAGGATGAACTCTTCTTCACCTGCCGGTGGCGTTTTAATTAGCTCAATAAGATCAGCCGTCTGCTGAGCATCTAATGGCGCTGGTACGATACCTAACGCGGCACGTTCTTCTACGTGTTTACGATATTCTTGTAGCACAGTATTGCCCTCTTGGTGACGTTAAAGTATTCGGTGGTGTTTACTAAACACACCATAACCCAATACTTATAGTATTCTATCTGCCGATTATAAAGCTTTTGTGCATAGATTAAAATCCATCCAGTTAGGCAACTAGTTATACCGATTATTAATAATATGAATAGTGAACAAAGTAAAACCAACTCCCATGAATACCTATTAAGCAGCCATAAAAAAACCCAGCCTAAGCTGGGTTTTTACTCAATAATGAGACTATTAACGTAATACTTTTACACGTTTAATAGATTTTACGTGTGCTTCAACGCGGCGGTTTTCAGCATGCGCTTTTGCCGTATTCGCTTCATTTTTAAGGCGTTCTTCACCTAAACCTGCCGTTGTAATGCGATCTTCTGCAATACCATCAGCAATTAGCTTTTTAGCTACTGCATCAGCACGTTTTTTAGATAACCATTTATTGTAAGACGCTTTACCTACTGCAGACGTATGACCTTCAAGAAGCACTGTTGTATCTGGGTACTCTTTTAAGAAAGTCGCTACTTCATCAATATCATTTAAGTACTGCTGTGAAACTGACGAGTCATTGTTAGGGAATGTTACTAACAAGCTTACTGTTACTTCAGTATCTTCATAAAGTGTACAACCATCGCTACCAACAGCATCTGTCATAGGTGTATTGGCACATTTATCATCTACATCAGGAATGCTGTCTTTATCTGTATCAGCAAGTGCTACCGGCACAGGAACAATTTCTGGCTCTGGCTGTGGTGCAGGCTCAACCGGTGCTACTGGCGCCGATTTTTGACCAAAGAAGTAGTTTATACCTAATTTAGCGCCAACATCTGTGTAGCCTTTGTCTAAACCTTGGTAAACACTGGTTTCAGCATTAACAAAAAAGTTGTCTGTAACAAAGTGTCGGTAACCTACACCTGCGTTTACAAACGTGTTGTCATCAACAACATCAATATCTTTCAGACCAAATAAACCGTAGAAAGGACCGCCACCAAAGTGGTAAAGTGCATCGATACCGTAACGTTCGCCGTCAATATCGTTGCGGTTGTTCAATACTTTGTCGTGAGCATTAAAGTCTAGGTCTGCGTACTCTAAACGCGCACTCCAGTAATCATTAAAGCGGTAGCCTAATTCAGCACCCCAGCCTGTTGACTCATTAACGTCAAGGCCAGCTTGCTCACGCATGTTTTTCCACGAAGCATCGTAATAATCGCCGAATGCACCGATGTAAAAGCCTTCTTGCTCGGCTGCGAAAGTAGATGCGCTAGTTGCAGCTAACGCAATAGCCATTGTAAGTGATTTTAATTTCATTGTTTTCTTCCCATTTTAACAACTAAAAATGTAGCTAAGCATTGCTAGCTCTTCTAACTTACCTATACAGTAACTGAGTCTTTGTTAATCAATACTTAACGCAAATATATTTTTTCAATATCTAGGATAATAAAACTAGCTCATAAAAAATGTCGATGAACACAGGCTAGCTCAAAAAGCAAACAATCGCTTTAAACCCCACACGATCACTGGCTTTTATGGAGTTATGGTATCACCCGTTCATAGTTTGCTCTATGAATGAACGTCGCTGGGGTAAAAAATGACCTTTTATATTCATTTTAAAATGCAAAAAACCATACTTAAGTACCACAAAAAGTACGATAATTCTTATCATCTTCGGGCGGCGTTTGAAACTCAGTGGCCTGCGCATGGCTTGTGTAAGGGCTCGACATCACTTTGCTAAAACGACTGAGTAGCTCACTATCCCCATGCGTAGTGTACTGAGTAATAATATCTTCAATAATATGGTTACGTGGGATCACGCTCGGATTGGCTTGTCGCATCACTTGATAGCTGTGCTCATTAGTTCGTGTTTGCCATTGCTGTGCCCAAGAGGTAAGTGCTGATGGTATTTCAGCTTGCCCATTTAACGACTCAGTGAGTGCATTAAAAGTATTGGTATAATCAAGCTGGTGTTCTTTTAATAGCCCTAGTAACTCCCCCACCAGCTCATTATCTTTATCATCAGCTATTGTTAGCCCTAACTTTTGTGCCCACATAGCGCTAAATTGTTGGTTAAATTGCGTTGAAAAGCCCTCAATTAAAGGCGTCATCATTGCCACCGCTTGCTCGTCATCGTCACTGACCAGCGCTATTAGACTCTCTGCTAAGCGGGCACAGTTCCAACTTGCCATGTTTGGCTGATTACCAAACGCATAACGCCCTTGTTTATCAATAGAGCTAAACACGGTATCAAAATCAAACTGGTTCATCATGGCACATGGGCCGTAATCTATGGTTTCACCACTAATTAAGGTGTTGTCGGTATTCATTACCCCATGAATAAACCCCACCCTCATCCAACTTACGACTAAGTTAACTTGATTGGTTATCACTGCGGCTAAAAAATCTAAATAACGCTGAGCGCCAGTGCTGTTAATCTCGGGATAGTGTCTTTGAATGGCTAAGTCGGCTAAGTTTTTTAGGCTAGTAACGTCACCTTGAGTGGCTAAATATTGAAACGAGCCCACCCGAATATGACTGCTGGCGAGTCGGGTTACAATAGCACCTGGTTGAGGTGGGTTGCGATAAACGGTTTCGCCACTGCCAACCACGGCTAAACAACGCGTTGTTGGAATGCCAAGCGCGTGCATAGCTTCGCTCATTACGTACTCACGAATAGCTGGACCTAATGCACAGCGGCCATCGCCTCCGCGCGAGAATGGCGTAGCGCCAGCGCCTTTTAACTGCACATCCCAAAGCTGGTTTTTATCATCACTAATCGCGCCAAGTAAATGCGCTCGGCCGTCTCCTAAGCGTGGAGAAAAATGACCAAACTGATGACCAGAATATCCCAGTGCCACCGCAGAAATCGCTTGGGGTTCATTACCGCTAAATATATTTGCTCGAGAATCGGCACTCACCTGTATATTAAATTGCTTAGCTAGGGGCTCATTCCATAACAATAACTGTGGCGCTGTCACCTTGGCTGGATGATCGCTAATTGCAAACCCCTCACCAATGTCGGTATACCTTGGCACTAATTTCATGTTTAATCCTATTGTTGTTGGCTGATACCTACGCGATTGTCGCCGACACCATAAGCGACAATTAAGCTTAGCTCTTGCATGCTTAAGCCGCTTTGCTGCTGCAGTTCATTAAAGAATGCCTGCGCCGCACTTAGTGACTTTTTAGTTTGTAATCCGCCATCGATAATTTTATGGGCACGCAAATAGCTTTCTACGTCTCTTGAAAGTAAAAAAGTATCTTTTCCTAAGGCGCGCAGCGCATAAGGGCCGGTATTACCACCAAGCCTTGCACCATGCTTTTTTAAATACGCCCACAAGCCAATAATATCTTCACTTGGCCAGTTAGCAATAAACTCACTAAAGCTGCCGTATTGCTCTGCAACTTCGTGGATCATATACGCATTTTCGGTAATAGTTTTTACTTTTTTATAGTTGCGCACAATCCGCTCATCACTGGCTTTTTGCTCAAGCATATCCGGTGGCATCATCAATAGTTTTTCAACATTGAAATCCCAGAAAACCTCTCTAAATCCGGCCCACTTACTGTTGATCACCGACCAATAAAAACCACTTTGAAAAACTTTCCGAGTAAATTCTTCTAGCCAATCATCATCATTTAATGTGAGGAGTTGTTTGTTAGATAAAGGTTTTGCGAGTAACAACTTAAGCATTTTTTCAGAGCCCTTTCGCTCTACCGCTCGCTTATAAATATCACTAAATTTTTCCATCTGCTTAATACCTTACTTCGACAATAGTACTAGTGTACGAGAAAAGCAGCTAATACGTAATAACTGTCAATCAGGATGAATCTATCTATATTTAGTCACTTGACACCTAGACGGCTAAAGTGGTTTAATCGCCACACTTACCCTATTACATTGTATTTGCTGATTGATTTTTCAATAGCAAGTGCAAAGGGCTGGAAGAGGTGCGTTATTCAGGTAGCGTATGTTAGGAGCGCAAACTCCATTGAGCATACGTGAGGGGAATTAACGCCGAGAGGTAACACTTTTTTGTGAAAGGTTGCTTCGGGCGACTAGGCTGAATCCTAGCGACTGTCACCAATAACATATTTGGTGGAGAGCTTCTGGTCTTAGTATAATAAGGCCGTGCGCCCTGTTATATAAGCCCATTCGCTCTTCGAATTATAAATACATTCAAAGAGTCAGGCACCCTAAATACCCGCCAATAACTCGACGAATGCCCTATAAGTTCGTGAGAGATGATCAACAACTTCAATATTAACAATTTCCATTTATGGACTGCGCTGATCACCCCATTTGATCAAAATGGCCTAGTTGATTACGCAACCTTAGACACCTTGGTGGCCGAACAAGAAGCCGCTAACAATGGCATTTTACTGCTAGGTAGCACTGGCGAAGGGTTAGCCCTGACCCTAAAAGAGCAGCAAGCCATCGTAGAGCATGTTTGCCAATTACAGCCGAGCGTCCCGCTTATGGTCGCAGTCGGTGGTAGTAACTTAAAGCAGCAGCTTGAATGGGTTAACTACTGCAACCAACTGCCTATTCATGGTTTTTTACTTGGCTCGCCTTTGTACGCCAAACCCGGTGCAGTGGGGCAAACCCATTGGTTTGAAAGCCTGCTCAATGCCAGTTCTCATCCTTGTATGCTTTATAACGTACCAGGACGTAGTGCGGTTAGCATTCCCATTGCAACCATTGAAAACCTCAAACAACATAAAAATTTATGGGCACTCAAAGAAGCCAGTGGCTGTATTTCTCAATTTGAAGCCTATCGACAAGCAGCGCCTGAACTAGCCATTTTTAGTGGTGACGATGCCCTCATGCCTTATTTTGCCCAAGCAGGTGCAAAAGGTTTAGTGTCGGTTGCAGCCAATGCATGGCCAGTGCAAACCCATGAGTTTGTAAAGCGCAGTTTAAGCGGCCAACACCCTAATCTTTTTGTCCAGTGGTCTAGCGCTATCAATAGCTTATTTTCAGTAGCCAACCCTATCCCAGTCAAAGTGTTAATGCATTTACAAGGGCGTATTGGCAGTCCGTATTTACGCCCACCTTTAACACACCTTGAGCTGACACACACAGATGACATTTCATCGGCAAACAACACCATTTTATCTTGGCATTAAATACAGGTTTTTATAATGAACTGGTTAGAACTATTAAATAATTTAGAAACGGGCGCGGTTCGCGCAGCAACACAAGACGAAAACGGCCAATGGCACGCTAACGTAGAAGTAAAGCAAGGCATTTTAGAAGCCTTTAAAAACGGTCAAAACACCGAGTTTGCTGGCGGTTTTGTTGATAAACATAACTTAGCGCCGCAAAGCTTTGAAGCCACAGCAGGAGTTCGCATGGTACCCGGTGGTTCAAGTGTGCGCCGTGGTGCACATGTTGCCAAAGGCACTATTATTATGCCACCTGCGTACGTAAATATTGGTGCATTTATTGACGAGGGCACTATGGTAGATAGCCACGCATTGGTTGGCTCATGTGCTCAAGTAGGTAAAAATGTGCATTTAAGCGCAGCGGTACAATTAGGCGGAGTACTTGAGCCCATTGGCGCAAGCCCTGTGGTCATAGAAGACGATGCATTCATTGGTGCAGGCTGTGTGATTGTTGAAGGCGTGGTAGTTAAAAAAGGCGCGGTACTTGCCCCAGGTGTTCGCTTATCTGCAACCATCCCTGTTTATGACTGCGTAAATGAGCGCCAGCTTGATAAAGGCGAAGCAATCCCTGAATACGCGATTGTGATCCCTGGATCTCGCCCTGCGTCAAACGATTGGGCGCGTGAGCAAGGCTTAAGCATGTCGTGTGCGTTAATTGTTAAATACCGTGACGAGCAAAGTGACGCGTCATTATTGCTTGAAGAGGTTTTACGTTAATGACCTTTTTGAGCACGCCCGTTAAAAGCGCTATTGATAAGCTATCAACTGAGCTTGATACGCCCTTTTTTGTTTATGATCTTGATTCACTAAACACACATTTAACGCGTTTAGTAGCACAAACCGAGGTAAAACTCTGGTATGCAGTTAAAGCGAACCCGTTATCTAGCGTGATCCAACGCTTAAATAACGCTGGTTTTAACTTTGATGTCGCCAGTAAAGGCGAGCTTGAGCAAGTCCTTGCCCAAGGAGTTAACAGTGAACGCGTGCTCAACACGGGGCCTGCAAAAAGCCCTAAACAAATTAAGCACTTTATTGCGCGTGGCGTACGTACCTTTGTGGCCGAAAGTCTCAATCAGGTACGTTGGCTCAACGAACAAGCGATTGCTCAGCAGTGCCAGTTGCAGGTTTTGCTGCGTGTTCAATTACGCTGGCCCGAGGGTGATAAAAACCCGCTAGGGGGCGATAGTCTTACTCCATTTGGCTTAGGGTGCGACGAGTGGCAGGCGCTAAATACCAGTGACTACTGTGCACTTAATTTTGACGGTCTGCATATTTTTCAGTGGGGCAACATGCTTAGCAGCGACAAACTCGCTGAGCTGTGGACACAAATGATTACGCCGTTAAGGCAACTTGCTGAGGATTTAAATATTAACCTCAAGGTGCTGGATTTAGGTGGTGGTTTAGGTATTCCCTATACGCTTGATACGCCCACTCTAAGTTGGGATGCACTCATAGAGGCGCTTGCAAAAATTAAATGCGATGCGGGGGTTACTGAGCTATGGATGGAACTAGGTCGCTACGCTGTAGGCGAATGCGGCCACTACGCCACACCTGTTGTTGAGCGCAAACTAAATTACGGCCAACAACAGGTGATTATGAGCGGCGGCATTAATCATTTATTGCGCCCTGCGGTCACCAGTCAAGATTTCCCTGCGCGTTTATTACGAGATTCAAACGCAGCAAATCAAGCAATGAGCCTATACGGCCCCTTATGTACTGCACTTGATTGCTTAGGAGAGCACCAATTACCCAGTGATTTAAATGAGCAAGACTGGCTAGTATTTAGTCAATGCGGTGCCTACGGTTTTACCGAAAGTATGCCGTACTTTTTATGTCATGAGCTGGCCGGTGAATATGTTATACACAATGGCGTATTGAGTTGCGTGCGACAAGCAGAAGATGCAAGCCACTACTTGAGGTAAAAAAGATGAATAACACCATAGCTATAAGCCAAGAAAACATTGTAGTTGGCGAAGTCGCAAACGGACTACCACTGACTATTCCTGTGTATCGTTTAAAAGGCGATGGCACCGGCCCAAGTGTGTATGTACAAGCAAATATGCATGGCGCAGAAGTGCAAGGCAACGCGGTAATTTACCAATTACTTGAGCAACTAAAAACACTTAATTTAAAAGGTGATATTACCTTAGTTCCTTACGCTAACCCCATTGGCTGTAATCAAAAGTCGGGGGAATTTACCCTTGGCCGATTCGATCCCATTACGGGGACTAATTGGAATCGCATGTATCACTGCAATAATAAACTGGCGACCCAGTTTGCACAGCAGTTCAGCGATGCCGATGATAAAATTCTGAAAACAGCCTTTAAAGCCGCGTTAATTAATGACGTTGAGCAACAACTCAACGGCCCTGATTATCGTTTAACAACGGGGAAACGGATTGCGCTAAACTTACAAAAATTGGCGCATCAAGCAGATATAGTTTTAGATTTACACACCGGCCCTATTTCTAGTCAGCACTTATATTGCCCTGAGTATGCGACCGATAGCGCGCGTTACTTTAATATTCCCCATGTGCTGGTTATTCCTAATGACTTTGATGGCGCAATGGATGAAGCAAGCTTTTGTCCATGGTGGCAGCTTAGTGAGCAACTTGCTCAGCAAGGGCGTGAATTTAACGTGCAAGTTGAAGCCTTTACGGTAGAGCTTGGCAGCCAAGAAAAAATCGATTTAAGCGCGGCACTAGACGATGCCAATAGTATTTTAAGTTATTTAAATCATAAGCAAGTATTTGTTGATGCCCCCTACAAGCCAAAATTGATGACAAGATATGGCTGCCAACTAAATGATTATATCGCTTATTACGCCCCCATGGGTGGCATGGTCGAATACCTCGCACCTCTTGGCGGGCATGTTAAAGCTGGAGAACCCATTGCTAAAATACTGCGAATGGAGCGCTATTTAAGCGAACAACCGCTGCAAACTCTAAGCTTTGATCTCGATGCAATTGCGATATTGCATTTTGCCTCAGCGAGTGTGAATCAAGGTACCGAGCTGTATAAATTTTTTACCAACGTCTTTGAGCTTTAGCTCACCCCTTCTCATTGCGTGAGAGTTAGCTAGTAGATAACTAGTTACACAGTAAAAGCGACTTAGGTCGCTTTTCTTTTTAAAGTATTAAAGTTCAGGACAAATTCACCGTTTATGTGTTAAAAAGGCGCTATAATTAGCAAAATACTGACTTCCCTCACTTACAAAGGAATTATAATGAGTTGGCGCCATTGGATACTACTTTCTACATTACTCAGCACAACCGTTGTTGCTGAAGAAACAGCGAATAACGAGCAAAACAATGAACTTGAGCTGGTAAAGCAATGTATTTTAAATGAAGTGATCGGTGGAGACGGTAAACAAACTCTCGATCAATTACGCGAAAAATGCTCTGCTGTTGAGGAAAACAAGCAGCTAACGGCTATCGACAAACGCCAAGCCCGTGAAGCAGTTGGTAAAAAAAATCGTAATGTAATTACCCCGCATAAACGTAATTATATTTTACCGGTTTCTTATATGTCGAACCCAAACACTCGCCCGTTTGATGGATTTGCAGAGTTAACCGATAAAAAAGATGGCGACCCACTTGATAACCTCGAAGCTAAATATCAGCTATCAATTAAAGTGCCTTTATATGATGAGTTTGCCGATTCAGACCAGGCGATATTTTTTGGCTTTACTTTGCAGTCATACTGGCAAGTATATAACGACGATATTTCCTCTCCTTTTCGTGAAACCAACTACGAGCCAGAAGTATTTTGGATTAATTACTTAGACCCTGAAAACGTTTTATGGGGCGATGAAATGGCAATAGCCATTGGTATTTCGCACCAATCTAATGGTCGTAGTCAGCCAAACTCGCGTTCTTGGAATCGCATTTATGCCGATTTCATTTGGGAAAAAGACGGCTTTGTATTTAGCTTTAAACCTTGGTATCGCATTCCTGAAAACAAAAAGCCTGCGCCGTTAGATGCACGAGGTGACGATAACCCAGATATCTATAAATACATGGGTTACTTTGAATTTGGTGGCGCGTATCGCTTTCACGATCATGAATTTAGTTTTATGACCCGTAATAATTTAAATTCAGATAACCGCGGGGCAATTCAGCTTGATTGGTCATTCCCTCTATGGGGAAGAGTACGCGGCTATGCGCAGTACTTTAATGGTTATGGTGAAAGTTTAATAGACTATAACGCCGATATTGAACGCTTTGGTGTGGGTATATTACTGACAGATTTACTGTAAAAAACGCTTATAAAAAAAGCCAAGCAACTCGCTTGGCTTTTTCGTTTATTTTATCACTTTTTAACCACAAACTGCCCTTCAAACTGGGCAACTACTTGGTCACCATCAAAAATGGTTACTGGTACTAAATAGCTCGCCTTACCCGCCTCTTGTAACTCCATTAAGTTCCCTTTACAGGTTTGAATATTCACACAGCCTCTAGGGTCGGTATTAAGTGGCTTTAAATACTTAATGTTGGCATCTGCTAACACGATATTCCCTTCAAGCCCTGCTTCTTTTAATGCTAAATACGTTGCACCCCAACCCGTTAACGTAGCTAGGCTATAAATAGAGCCCGCAAACATAGTGTTGTGTAAATTTAAGTTAGCATTTAAATCTGCACGAGTAGTAAATTGCCAATCTGTGTAACTTTCTACTTTTATTCCCATAGCATCACTAATGGGGATTGATTCACGCCATGTGTTTTGCAGTACTTGAGTCCAATTAGGGTGGCGAAACCAACCTGGCTCACTCGGTTTGAGCTTAACCATTTTGTAATGCTGTACATCACCATAAGCCAAATGTGCTTTTTCTTTATTTTCATAGCCATGGCGCTGATAAAATTCCAGTGCACGTTCGCGAGCAAACAACACTAATTCATCAGCATCTTGATTCCACGCTATTTTTTCGAGTTCATGTAGTAAACGGCTACCAATATGTTGATTACGGTTACCCTCTGCAACCGCCATATAACGTACTTGAGCTTGTTGCTGATTATTAAAGTGCAAACGAGCCACACCCAATACTTCACCCGCTTTATTTTTAATGAAGCGATGCTCAGCCTCTTGCTCTAAATCGTCTTGCTCAGAGCCCCGAGGTTCGCCCCATGGGGCACGTAAAACCTGCCAGCGTAATTGGTAATAGGCTTGCCAGTCTTCACTACTTTGTGGGGTGCTCACTTGAAACATACATACTCCATAAATTAAAAATGTAAAATATTACGCTGTGCATTTTGTGAAAAACACCATACTCGATCTGGATAAAACTGCAAATAAGACTTTGGTGCTGAGAAAACAGCTGTAAAAAATTAATGACAAAAGCCGTTGCGATTTACCTCTGCTGGTTTATGCTCAATAGCATGAATAAATATATCCATTGCAGTAGTGGCCTGATCAGCCAAAATTTTATTGAGCATAGTTCATCGCTAGGCCAGTTACTTTATTGGCATAATCAGCATGGTGAGCACATACAAGTAAGAGAGTATCAACAACTTCGCTGGCTACTCATTAATAACACCTTGCAGTCTGTTATTTTAAAAGCAAAACCACATGCATTACTGTTTCCACACCTTGCTTATTTAGCAACGGCTTGGCAACAGCTACCTGCGCCTAAAAAAGTACTCGAACTGGGGTTAGGTGGCGGTGCCATTCGTAATTACTTATTAGAACAGTATCCTCAAGTGCAGGTTACTTCAGTAGAGAAAAGCCCCCATATTATTGACTGTTATCAACAATTTTTTGCCCCCAGTGAACAACAACAGATTCATTGCGAGGATGCGCAAACAATTTTAAAATCAGCAGAGCATATGGACTGGGTCATTTTAGATTTATTTAGTGAATTAGACGCCCCGCGATTTTTATTTGATTCATGCTTTTATCAAACAATTTATGATGCACTTGATCAACAGGGCATCTTATTTATTAACTTTTTATCGCAGCACTCATCACAACTCACTCAGTTACAACATGTACTACTGACTGTATTTGGGAAGGCTATTAGTATTCAAAAAATTACCGGCTTTGTTAATCATATTGTGATTGTAAAAAAAGCACGTTAAGCGGTTAAATTAAAGGTAACCGGCCCATCGTTACATAAACTCACCTGCATATCGGCTGCAAATTCACCGGTCGCGACCTTAATACCGAGTAATTTAGCCTGCTCTACAAAGTAATTATATAGCGCTTGCGCTTGGTCTGGTGTAGCTGCCGATGAAAAGCTAGGCCGCATGCCTTTTTTTGTATTGGCTGCGAGCGTAAATTGCGATACGACTAACAGTTCGCCTTGTATGTCTTTAAGGCTGAGATTCATTTTATCGTTTTCGTCATTAAAAATACGGTAATTGGTGACTTTGTGTAATAGTTTATCAGCGCTGCTTTCATCATCTTCTTTTTCCACCCCCAGCAATAATACAATGCCTTGTTTAATTTCACCGACAAGCTGTTGGTCTATCACCACATTAGCATGTGTTACTCGTTGAATTAATCCCTGCATTTACTCTGTATCCTCTGCTTGTTGATCTTTTTTATTGTAATGCTGCATGTTAATACACACGGTGAATTCAGCGCCTAGTAGCACCACGACCCACGACAAGTAAACCCATACAAACAAAATAGGAATGGTTGCTACCGCACCATAAATCACTTCGTATGATGGAAAATGGCTAATGTACAAAGCAAAGCCTTTTTTGGTTAGCTCAAATAACATGGCAGCAAATAGCGCACCGGGAACGGCCGCCTTAAACGAAACACGAGTATTGGGCACTAAGGTGTAAAGCATAATAAAACCGGCCATAGAGATAGCGTACGGTAGTAGCTTTAACAAGAAACCACTAAACCCTGGGATCCCTTGATCGGCAAACGATACCAACGACACAATATATGAGGTGACACCGATACTGGCGCCCAGTAATACGGGCCCTAAGCTGAGTACCATCCAATATACGGCAAACGATATCATCATCGGGCGTTTTTTCTTTACTCGCCAAATACGGTTTAGCGTGGCATCTACATTACGAATAAGTAGCAAGGCAATGGCTGCTAAAAAGCCAATACCTACTGCCGTCATTTGATTGGCATTACTAGCAAACGAGCTAATATGCTCTTTAATAACACCAGAAGAGGTCGGCACAAAGTTAGTAAACAAAAAGCTCTCAATGGCTAAACGAGTCGACTCAAATCCTGGAAAAGCAGAAAATATTGCCACACCTACAGCAATAAGTGGGACTAACGAAAGTAAAGTAACGTACGCTAAATACCCTGCATTAATGGTTATTTGATCGTCAATACAGCGATTAAAATATTGCATCCACCAGCCTGGTTGCAGTTTTAAAAACGCCTTAACTTGCTGTTTATAATGGGAGAGCTTATCATTCATACAATTAACTTTGTTGGTGAGCTTTTGATTATAATAACAATCAAGGCCATAATTTACAGCATTAACACTCGTAAATAGGAATTCAGATGAAAAAACAAACATTTTTAGGGACAACCATACTTGCGTTAATGCTGATGCTCTCTGGTTGTCAGTCTGCTTATTATTCGGCAATGGAAAAAGTAGGTGTTCATAAGCGTGATATTTTGATTGACCGCGTAGAAGAAACAAAAGACTCACAACAAGAGTCTCAACAAGAATTTCAATCAGCACTTGAGCGTTTAACTACACTCATTAATTTTGATGGCGGTGAATTGCAAGATGCTTACAATCAACTTAATGACGATTACGAGTCAAGCCTTCAAGCGGCAAACGAAGTATCAAGTAACATTAATAAAGTTGAAGACGTAGCAGAAGCTTTATTTGATGAGTGGAATGATGAGTTAGAGCAATACAAAAGTGCCTCACTTAAGCGTGAAAGCAGCAAAAAGTTAGCAGCAACACAACGTCAATTCGACCAGTTACTTCGCTCAATGCGCAGCGCCGAGAGTAAAATGGAGCCGGTATTATCATCTTTAAAAGACAACGTATTGTACTTAAAGCATAACTTAAATGCGCAAGCGGTAGCGGCTATCAAAGGTGAATTTACTAACTTAAAGCGCGATATTCAGTTATTAATGAATGATATGAACAAATCGATTGAAGACTCAAATAAATTTATTGAGCAAATGAATAAATCCTAAATATTTAACCTATTAAACTGAGCCCGCTAAAAATAGCGGGCTTTTTTATACACACTTTTTGTTACTTTTTTGTCCTTTTTTAGCAAACTGCTTTTGTTACACTTTCAGTAAGATAAAAATAACAACTAAAAATGAATTATGAAAATACATACGCTTAGCTTAATCATCGCCTCCAGTGTGCTCGTTGCATGCAGCACTGCGAATAATATTGAGGTTATTGCTGGCCCTAATACCGTTATTCCACTTCATCAACAAGGTGAGCAAGCTGGGCGCTACCACAACCTCTACCCAGGCAAAAAAAGTTATCCTGTTAGCTGTGAAACTGATTGCTACCCAAAAAACAATAACTTAGTTTGTGAAACAGAGGCTGAAAACTGCCAATATCAAGGTCAGCAAAAAAATCCGCAGGTTAATGCGGGCTTTACTATTCGTTGGCTCGGACACGCAGGCTTTGTGATCAAAACCCCGAATGGCCAACAAGTTGTGTTTGATCCCGTAAAAGAGCAATTTGACTCGCCTATTGATTTAGCTTTTCGCCTTACTTCAGGATTTTATCGCAAGCCTGGCGACTGGCTCACAGACAATGAATTGAAAAACTTAGTCGCCGTTATGTATTCTCACATTCACTACGATCATTTCAATAAAGCCGATATTGAAGAAATTGGTAATCAGCCTCGCTACCTAACCCCCCTTGGTATGGCTGATAACTTTCCAACAGGTGGCTTTAACATTAGTGAAATGGCATGGTATGCAAAAACTAAAATTGATGATTTAACCATTCATGCGCTACCTGCGCATCATTTTAGTAGTCGTGTTTTAGTGCCTTTTATTTATGAAGATAACAATAAAGACCTATGGAATGGCTGGTTACTTGAGCAAAGTGGCAGCACTTTATTTTTTGCAGGCGACACTGGTTATTCAAAACACTTTAACGATATACAGCAAAAATATGGCGATATCGATGTGTGCTTAATGCCTATTGCCTCTTATTACCATAAAGAGAACGGCAACTGGTACCGTTATGTACATACCACTCCTGAGGATGCATTAACCGCAGCACAAGCGCTTAACTGTAAAGTAATGATACCGTGGGGCTATGGTAACTCAAGTTGGAAGATGGGCGATCACAGCAGCCATTCAGCACTACTGCGCTTATTGCATATGCATAAAAAAATGAACTCGAAGATACCCCTGTATATTTTAAATGAAGGTGAAAGCATCCAGCTTTAATTAGTCATTTACACAAAATGCGTTTACATAATTAGTAATAACCCCCTCACTGAACTATCTTTAATTAACTAAACAGTCAGGGGGTTTTATGTTTCTTGTGCGACTCATTTACGCCAGTAAAATAAGTAGTGGTTTTGGGCCTGAAGATATAGAAAATATTTTACAAAGTGCGCGAACCTACAATGTAAAAACAAATGTCACCGGCATGTTATGTTTTAGTAATGAATACTTTTTACAATGCCTTGAAGGCTCCAGAACCGCTGTTAATAATACCTATCAACAAATATTAAATGACAAACGCCACCACAATGTAATTATGCTCAACTATATCCAAATTCCCGAAAGAGAGTTTGAAACATGGTCAATGGGCTATGTGCCGCAATCACAGCTAACCGAGTTACTTAATCTAAAATACTCGGGTAACATTGACTTTAACCCTTTTAAAATGTCGGGTGAAAGCGCGCATTTATTAATGCTGGCATTAAAAACAAGCATAACTGGGGCAATAAGTTAATATAATAAATACAACTATGAGATTGTTTTTAATTGCTATTTAAGCCAAGCTAAATCATCTTTAATTGATGAGCTTATTAATGAAAAAAACACTACTCGCTTTTAGTTTACTTTTCACCCAACCACTTATGGCTATTGAAGTTAGTTATACATCAACAGCTATTATTATTGATGGTGTCTCTGAAAGTACATGGGATAGCGCCACATGGCATCCTATGCCGCACCTAATGGATGGCGCACTTCCCTCATCAGATGCCGATTTTAAAGGCCGCTACCGTCTTCTATGGGATGAAAACTACTTGTATTTACAAGCAGATATTAGTGACGATGTGCTGATTGATACTCACCCAAATCCAACTGATAAATACTGGGATGATGATGCCTTAGAAGTGTTTATAGATAGTGACGCATCGGGTGGGAATCATCAGTTTAATCATACCGCGTTTGCTTATCACATTGGTCTTGATAACCAAGCAGCCGATTATGGCCCTGATAAAAAAGCGCATTTATATACCGACCACTTAGTTAGTAACTGGAAGCGTAATACCACTGCGCCCTATAACATCACGTGGGAAGTGGCGATAAAACTCTACCCGAATGATTATCAACAAGGCGCACAAAACACTCCGCTTAAATTAACTGAAAAACACGTTATTGGTTTTATGCTCGCCTACTGCGATAACGATGGTAGCGAAGTACGTGAACACTTTATGGGCTCACACGAAGTACAGCCAGTGAACGGTGACAGAAACCGTGGATTTATAGATGCAGATGTATTTGGGAAAATCACTTTGCTACCGAAAAGTAAGTAATCACTAACTAAATAATTGATAACGAAGGTTGGGTTGAGCTAAGCGAAACCCAACAAAAATACCCTATTAACAAAAACAGAGACTTTGCAATATAGATTATTTAATTCTCAAGCACGTTTTTCCTTATATAAAGAGCGCTGCGCCCTAATAAAGCTAATTTCAGCCACCCTTTTGCTCATGATTAATAATTTTAAGAAGCAAATCAATTCTGCGATTTGTTTTTTTGGTCTGCTCCCTAATCATTCCCTGCACCACAGCTGAAGCAAGGAAAATAAAACATATTATTTGAAATATTTCAGTTTCAATATCATAGAAGCTATTAGCAATTGATAACAAAATAAAGGGTAAAAAAATTGATATGAGATCTTTCAAGCCCCAATCATTTTTTCCTAACGTTTCAAATTCATCTTTATATTTTTGCAGTTCAGCAATATGTTCTATCTCTAGTTTTGCCATAATTTCATTTTCGGTATTCACACTAGCTCACACGCACATAGTAAATATAGCTTTGATAATAACTTAATACCTCTTTTAGGTTCAATATTAAAAACTGTTTAACAGTATCGAACCAACTGCGATGCTTTAACCTGTGGACTTACGCTCTTCTCTGGCTAACTATTATCCACAAAAAAGCCGCTGTATTTTGCAATACAGCGGCTTTTAAAATCATGATTCTAAATTAATAGATTATGACTTTGGCGCACGACCCGCACGTTTACGCTCATTTTCAGTTAAATGACGTTTACGAATACGAATGTTCTCAGGTGTAACTTCTACTAACTCATCATCAGCAATAAACTCAAGCGCTTGCTCAAGTGAATAGTTAAGAGCTGGTGTTAGTGTTTGTGCTTCATCGGTACCAGATGCACGAACGTTAGTAAGTTGCTTACCTTTAAGCGCATTAACTGTAAGGTCGTTATCACGGCTATGAATACCGATAACCATACCTTCGTATACTTCAACACCGTGACCGATGAATAAACGGCCGCGCTCTTGTAAGTTAAATAATGCGTTAGTTAGTGCTTTACCTGTTGCATTTGCAATCATTACACCGTTCTTACGAACACCTAGCTCGCCACCTTTGTGCGGACCGTAGTGATCGAACGTGTGGTAAAGTAAACCAGAACCTGATGTTAACGTCATGAACTCAGTTTGGAAACCGATTAAACCACGGCTTGGGATCATAAAGTCCAAACGCATACGGCCTTTACCATCTGGGGCCATATCAGTAAGCTCACCTTTACGAAGACCAATTTGTTCCATGATAGAACCCTGATGCTCTTCTTGACAGTCAATTGTTAGTGTTTCATACGGTTCTTCTAACACACCATCAACAGTACGTAAGATAACTTCTGGACGAGATACCGCTAACTCGTAACCTTCACGACGCATGTTCTCGATTAAGATACCTAAGTGTAATTCACCACGACCCGATACACGGAAGCTATCTGGGTTATCAGTGTCTGCAACGCGAAGTGCAACGTTGTGTACTAGCTCTTTGTCTAAACGCTCACGGATATTACGTGATGTTACAAACTTACCTTCTTTACCACAGAAAGGTGAGTTATTTACAGAGAACGTCATCGTTACTGTTGGCTCATCAACACTTAGTGGAGGTAATGCTTCAACGTTGTTAGGACAACAAAGCGTATCTGAAATCTTAAGCTCGCCAAGACCCGTTACCGTTACGATGTTACCAGCGTAAGCTTTGTCAGTGTCAATACGCTCAAGACCTAAGTAGCTTTGTACTGAACCAATTTTACCGTTACGTTTAGACCCGTCAGCGCTAATAACCGTAACTTGTTGGTTAGGTACAACTGAACCGCGTTTGATACGACCAATGCCAATTACACCTTTATAAGAGTTGTAATCAAGCTGTGAGATCTGCATTTGGAAGTCACCTTCAGGATCTGCATCCGGTGGTGATACTTCGTCAACGATCATCTTGAACATAGGTTCCATGTTATCAGATGCTTCGTCTAAATCTAATGTAGCCCAACCATTGATTGCTGATGCGTAGATTACTTTAAAGTCTAACTGTTCATCAGTTGCGCCTAGGTTATCGAATAAATCAAAGATTTGATCCATAACCCAATCAGGGCGAGCACCTGGCTTATCAATTTTATTGATAACAACGATTGGCTTTAAGCCTTGCGCGAATGCCTTTTGCGTTACGAAACGCGTTTGTGGCATTGGACCTTCCTGAGCATCAACAAGTAGTAATACTGAGTCAGCCATCGAAAGTACGCGTTCAACTTCACCACCGAAGTCGGCGTGTCCAGGAGTATCTACGATATTGATATGGTAATCATTCCATGAGATAGCGGTGTTTTTCGCTAAAATGGTAATACCACGTTCTTTTTCAATGTCGTTTGAATCCATCACGCGCTCTTCATTACCGCCGCGTGTTTCTAATGTACCTGATTGCTCAAGTAGTTTATCAACCAGTGTTGTTTTACCGTGGTCAACGTGGGCGATAATTGCTATATTTCTTAACTTTTCGATGCTCATATATTCACTCAGAGAAATTGAATCTCATTGATCCTGCAGGGGCTATACGTTCTCACCTGCGCTTTCACGAGATGTCCCAGCATAGGATTTAAAAGGGCGCATATTATCCCCTATAAATGGAATGGATGAAAGTTTATCCAAAATAAAATTTCAAACTTTCTCAATAAAATAATTAACCCATTGTTTTAAAATAATTAATTATGATAATTA